>DYBS01000159.1 GCA_019418525.1 Clostridiales bacterium | reverse complement strand
TGTCCAGGATGTTGGGGTGGGCCTCGGACACACGGGCCACCCGGCGGGCGGGCACGCCGGCCGCCTCCAGGGCGTCGGCGGTGCCGGAGGTGGCGAGGATCTCAATGCCCATCTCCTCCAGGCCCCGGGCGATGCCCACGATTTCCCCCTTGTCCTCGTCTTTTACGGTAACGATGACCCGGCCGCCCTTCTTGGGCACCTTCATGTTGGCCCCCTTGAAGGCCTTGCGCAGGGCGTGGGGGAAGGTCTTGGCGATACCCAGCACCTCGCCGGTGGACTTCATCTCCGGGCCCAGGCCAGTGTCCACATCGGTGAGCTTCTCAAAGGAGAATACCGGCATCTTTACAGCGTAGTAGTCGGCCTCAGGGTAGATACCCGTGCCATAGCCCAGGTCTTTCAGCTTGGCGCCCAGCATGACCTTGGTGGCCAAGTCAATGATGGGCACGCCAGTGACCTTGGAAATATAGGGAATGGTACGGCTGGAGCGGGGGTTCACCTCGATGACGTACACCCGGTTATTGAAGAGGATGAACTGGATGTTTACCAGGCCGATGACCCCCAGGCTCTTGGCCAGGTCCCGGGTGTAGCGCAGGATGGTCTCCCGGTGCTCCGGCTCCAAGTGGCGGGGCGGATAGACGCTGATGGAGTCGCCGGAGTGGATGCCGGCCCGCTCCACGTGCTCCATAATGCCGGGGATGAGCACGTCCTCCCCATCGAACACGCCGTCTACCTCGATCTCCCGGCCCATGAGGTACTTGTCCACCAGGATGGGGTGCTCCTGGACGGTCTGGTTGATGATACGCATGAACTCAATGATATTGCGGTCGTTGTAGGCGATCTCCATGCCCTGGCCGCCCAGTACATAGGACGGGCGCACCAGCACTGGATAGCCCACCTCGTGGGCGGCCGCCAGGGCCTCCTCGGTGGTAAAGACGGTGCGGCCCTCGGCGCGGGGGATCTGGCACTTCTGCAGGATCTCGTCAAAGCGCTCCCGGTCCTCGGCGGCGTCCACGCCGTCGGCGGGGGTACCCAGGATGGGCACACCCATGTCGGTGAGGGCCTGGGCCAGCTTGATGGCGGTCTGGCCGCCGAACTGGACCACGGCGCCCCAGGGCTTCTCCAGCTCCACCACGTTCTGCACGTCCTCGGGGGTCAGGGGCTCAAAGTAGAGCTTGTCGGCCACGTCGAAGTCGGTAGACACCGTCTCGGGGTTATTATTGATGATGATGGTCTCGTAACCCAGGCGCTTGAAGGCCCAGACCGAGTGGACCGAGCAGTAGTCGAACTCGATGCCCTGGCCAATGCGGATTGGGCCGGAGCCCAGCACCAGCACCTTCTTCTTCTCCTCCCCGCTCTGGGTGCGGTGGGGCTCGGCAGTCGTGGCTGCCAGATAGGGGGCCTCCGGGATATGGGGGGCCATCTCACCCACCTGGGGCATGTGCAAGTCCTCCAGGGCCTCGTTCTCCACGTCATAGGTGGAGTAATAATAAGGAGTCTGGGCCTCAAACTCGGCGGCGCAGGTGTCCACCATCTTGAAGGCGGGGACGATGTGGTAGCTCTCCCGCAGGGCCTTGATCTCAGACGCCTTTTTGCCGGACAGGGCCCCGATCCAGGCGTCGGAGAAGCCCATCTCCTTGGCGCTGCGCAGGGTGCCCGGGTCCAGATGGCCGTGGTTCAGGGCGTCCTCCATGTCCACGATGGCCTGGAGCCGGTCCAGGAACCAGATGTCCACCTTGGTGATGCGGTTGATCTTCTCGGGCGAGAACCCGCGGCGCAGGGCCTCGGCCATGACGAAGAGGCGCTGGTCGTCCACGTTCACCAGGCGCTCCTCGATCTCCTCGGTGTAGAGGTCCTCCAGGCCGTCCATGCGCAGGGACTTCACCGGCAGCTCCAGGGAGCGGATGGCCTTCATCAGGGCGCCCTCGAAGGAGTTGCCAATGGCCATGACCTCGCCGGTGGCCTTCATCTGGGTGCCCAGGGTGCGGCTGGCGGTGGTGAATTTATCAAAGGGCAGGCGGGGAATCTTCAGGACACAGTAGTCCAAGGTGGGCTCGAAGCAGGCCGTGGTCTTGCCGGTCACCGCGTTGGGGATCTCGTCCAGGGTATAGCCCAGAGCGATCTTGGCCGCCACCTTGGCGATGGGGTAGCCGGTGGCCTTGGAGGCCAGGGCGGAGGAGCGGCTGACGCGGGGGTTGACCTCGATGACGGCGTACTCGTAGCTGTCGGGGTGGAGGGCCAGCTGCACGTTACAGCCGCCCTCGATCTCCAGGGCGGAGATGATGTCCAGAGAGGCCGAGCGGAGCATCTGGTACTCCTTGTTCGCCAGGGTCTGGGTGGGGGCCACCACGATGGAGTCGCCGGTGTGGACGCCCACAGGGTCGATGTTCTCCATGGAACAGATCTGGATGACGTTGCCCGCGGAGTCCCGCATAACCTCGAACTCGATCTCCTTCCAGCCGGCGATGCACCGCTCGATGAGGACCTGGCCCACGCGGCTCAGGTGGATGCCGCGGTCAGCGATCTCCCGCAGGGAGGGCTCGTCATAGGCGATGCCGCCGCCGGTGCCGCCCAGGGTGTAGGCGGGACGGACGATCACCGGGTAGCCGATGCGCCCGGCGAAGGCCACGGCGTCCTCCACGCTCTCCACCACGTCGGAGGTGACGCAGGGCTGGCCGATGGCCTCCATGGCGTCTTTAAAGCCCTGGCGGTCCTCCGCCTTGCGGATGGAGGCGGGGCTGGTGCCCAGCAGCTTCACGCCGTACTGCTCCAGGATGCCCTGCTCGTAGAGGTTCATGGCCAGGTTCAGGCCGGTCTGGCCGCCCAGGGTGGGCAGGATGGAGTCGGGCCGCTCCTTGGCGATGACCTGCTCCACGCTGGCCAGGTTCAGCGGCTCGATATACACGTGGTCGGCGATGTCCTTGTCGGTCATGATGGTGGCGGGGTTGGAGTTGACCAGCACCACCTCCACGCCCTCTTCCTTCAGAGCGCGGCAGGCCTGGGTGCCGGCGTAGTCAAATTCTGCGGCCTGGCCGATGACGATGGGCCCGGAGCCCAGCACCAGCACTTTCTTGATATCCGGATTCTTCGGCATTACCATTCCCCTCCTTCCATGCGGCGGACAAAGCGATCAAAGAGATTTTCCGTGTCCCGGGGCCCAGGGGAGGCCTCCGGGTGGAACTGCACAGTGAGGACGTTGCCGTTCAGGTACCGCAGGCCCTCCACGCTGCCCTCGTTGACGTTCACATGGGACACCTTGGCCACAGCCGGGTCCACGGTCTCGGCACAGACCACGTAGCCGTGGTTCTGGCTGGTGATGTACACCCGCCCGGCGTCCAGGTCCTTGACGGGGTGGTTGCCGCCCCGGTGGCCGAAGCGCATCTTCCGGGTCTCGGCGCCGGTGGCCAGGGCCATGAGCTGGTGGCCCAGACACACGGCGAAGATGGGGATGTTGGAGTCGTAGAGCTTGCGGACCTCGCGGATGATGTCCACGTTGTCGGCCGGGTCGCCGGGGCCGTTACTGAGCATCACGCCGTCGAAGCCGCCGGAGAGCACCTCGTCCGCGGTGGTGTGGGCGGGGTACACCGTCACCTCGCACCCCCGGTTCTGGAGGCAGCGGATCATGTTCTCCTTCACGCCGTAGTCCATCAGGGCCACGCGGTGGCGCTGCTCCCCCACGGCGGGGTAGACCTGGGCTTCCTTCCGGGTCACCTTCTCCACGGTGCCCTCCACCCGGTAGGCCTGGATGCGGGCGAGCACTTCCGGGATAGAAAAATGCTCCGCACAGGTGATCATGCCGTTCATGGTCCCCTGATTGCGGAGTATACGAGTGATGGCACGGGTGTCCACGCCCTGGATGCCCGTGATATCATATTTTTTCAGATAGTCGTCCAGCGTGCCCTCACAGCGGAAATTGCTCCCCCGGGGAGAGAGATGCCGCACCACGAATGCCTCGCCCCAGGGACGAGCGGACTCGTTGTCCTCATGATTGACCCCGTAATTGCCAATGAGGGGATAGCACATCACGATCCCCTGGCCAGCGTAAGAGGGGTCGGTCAAAATCTCCTGATACCCCGTCATGGAGGTGTTGAACACCATTTCACAGATGCGCTCAGTGGTTGCGCCAATGCTCTGTCCGGTAAAGACACTGCCGTTTTCCAGAATAAGCGTCGCCTTCATCTGCATTTTTGTCCCGCCTTTCCATTATGTATTTGTTCAATTCTATTCCAACCCCGTTTTATTTTCAATTTCTTTTTCCAATTCCGCCGAAAAATGTGTTAGATTTCATAAATATGCGCCGTCCATCCTCGTCTCTTCCCGTCGTTTTTCACATTGCTTATAGGACTTGCCTGTGCATAAGCCCAGTCTCTCCGGGACACACTGGAACGAAAGGAGGTGTTTTCCATGGCTGTGGCTCTGGTGCGCACGGTCATCCTCTATCTCATCATCATCGTGGGCATCCGCCTGATGGGCAAGCGCCAGGTGGGCGAGCTGGAGCCGTCGGAGCTGGTGCTGGACCTCATCATCGCGGACCTGGCGGCGGTGCCCATGCAGGACTACGGCATCCCGCTCCTCTCCGGCATCGGGCCCATTCTGGTGCTGCTGTGCCTCACCATGGTACTCTCGGTCCTCACCATGAAGAGTCTGCGCTTCCGCGCCCTGCTCTGCGGGCGGCCCAGCATCATCGTGCGGGACGGCCAGGTGGATCAGCGGGAGATGCGGCGCAACCGCTTCACCCTGGACGAGCTCCACGAGGAGCTGCGCTGCCAGGGGGTTGCCGATCTGGACACGGTGAAATACGCCATTCTGGAGACCAACGGGCAGCTCTCGGTGCTGCTGAAGGCCGCCGAGCAGCCGGTCACCGCCGGACAGATGGGCCTGAAACCGCCGGAGACCGGGCTCCCCACGGTGCTCATCAGCGACGGGCGGCTCCTGCGGCGCAACCTCCAGCGTCGGGGATACAACGACACCTGGCTCCAGAAGGAGCTGAAAAAGCGCCACCTGAGCCGTGAGGATGAGGTCTTTCTCCTCACGGTGGACGAGCAGGGGACGGTGCGCTGCACCCCCCGGGAGGAGAACCCATGAGGCGGCTGTGGGGCGCGGTGGGGGGCATGGCGCTGCTGCTGGCCCTGGCGCTGTGGAACGCCGCCGAGCTGGAGGACTTTACCCAAAGGCTCTCCGACACCCTGCGGGAGGCGGAGCAGCGGGTGGAGGTGGGAGATTGGGCGGAGGCCCAGGACCTGACCAAAGAGGCCAAGACGGCCTGGGACCAGCGGGACCTTTGGCTCCACGTCACCCTCCGCCACACCGACACCGACGCCGTCCAGACCGGGTTCGATCAGGTCCTGGCCCTCATCGACTGCCAGGACCAGGCGGAGTACGCCTCCGCCTCCGCGCAGCTTCTCCAGAGGCTCTCCCTGATGGCGGCGGGTGAACAGCTGACGCTGGCGAATCTGTTCTGAAAAGTCGATTCCTTTTCCCGGAACGGGGGGTTTGCGCTCGCCGCGCGGGCCGCCTACTCGGCGGGAGCACCGCTTTCTTTGCAAAG
>DYBS01000158.1 GCA_019418525.1 Clostridiales bacterium | reverse complement strand
CGAGAAGTTCCCCTCTCCTTCTTTTCTTTCCCCGGTTTCTTTTCGAGAAAAGAAACCGGGCGCTGTCCGCGCAGGACGCCCGCGCGGCGAGCGCAAACCCGCCTCGCCCTTGCCGGGCGAAAATGATTACAGCGCCAGATCCAGGGTATAGGCGGTGGCCAGGAGCTGCTGATAGAAGGTGTCGGCGCTGGCACCGGAGGCGTGGGACAGGGTCAGCTCCACATAGGAGCCGCTGTTCTCCACACAGAACACGGTGTAGACCGCGTTATCCACCTGATACCGCCAGGATACGGCGGGGAGGCCCCGGAACAGGACCACGCCGGGCTGCTGGAGCAGCTCCACGCCGCCCAGCTCATCCCGCAGAGCGGTGAGGCGGCCCACAGCGAAGGTCTCCAGGTCCTTGGCGCCGCCGTCCGCCTTGGCAAAGGACAGGGCCTGAACGGTGCCGCTCTGGTCGGTGAAGGTGAGGCCGGAAGCCTCGTCCTCGGTGAGTTCCTTCCAGTCTCCCGCGCCGAAGGTCAGGCGGAAGGACTTGTCCGGGCTCTCCACGGTGGTACCGCTGGCGGGGGTGTCCATGTTCAGCTCCACCCGGCTCTCGGGGAGGGCGATGCGGTTGAGGATGGCGGCGGCGCTGGCACGGTCGATGGTGGTGTCGGGGGCGAAGCTGCCGTTGCCAGTGCCGGCCAGCACGCCCGCATTATAGAGGAGGTAGATGGCCTCGGCGTAGTCGGTGGAGGAGGTCACATCGGGCACATTGGCCACCCGGTTGATGCGCTCCAGCTCGCTGGTGGGCAGGGCGTAGGCGAAGATGCCCGCCATATCGGCCCGGGTGGCGGGGGCGGTGTAGTCGCTGTACTCCCCCTGGAGGACCAGACCGTTCTCCAGGGCGTAGTCCACGGCGTTCTGGTACCAGACGGAGCCGCCGGGAGTGAAGCTCTCACCGGTGTAGGTGGAGTGGACCTGAACGGCCATGGTGATGGCCTCGGCCAGGGACAGGGTGCCCTGGGGGTCAAAGCGGCCGTCGCCCTTGCCCTTCATGAGGCCCAGCTCCACCGCCTTTTCCACATCGGCAGCGTACCAGGCGTTGGCGTCCACGTCGGAGAAGGGGGTGTATCCCACCTTGGGGACAAACGAGCTCATGCCCGCGGCGGCGACGGGCAGAGTGAGGGCAAGCGCCAGACCCAGAGGGGCCAGGGCGCGGGGCAGCGTATGTTTCATGGGATCTGCTCCTCTCAGTGAAATGGATATAGGGTTAGACGAAGGGCCGTGGAAAGAGTTCCCTTCCCGGCTGGTTTTCCACAGTATAGCACAAATTTGTGGAGAAATCAGCTTTGACCGCCGGGGAAAAACCTGTTATACTGGCCCGCAGGAAAGGAGGGATGGACATGCGTGACCTGATCTTGCAGTTTTGGCCGGTGGTTCTGGGCTGGCTGGCGGCGGTGAATGTGCTGGACTTCATCCTCATGGGCGTGGACAAACGCCGGGCCAAGCGGGACGCCTGGCGCATCCCGGAGCGGACCTTTTTCCTGGTGGCGCTCCTGGGGGGCACCCTGGGGGCCATCCTGGGCATGCGGCACTTCCGCCACAAGACAAAACACTGGTATTTCTGGTACGGCCTGCCCGCCCTGCTGGCGGTGCAGGTGATTCTGGCGGGTTTCCTCTGGATTCGCTTCCCGTAAGGGGGCGGGGACTTGTGTTCCGGGGGGTTGTCCGCTATAATGTAAGGAAGCTAACCTGTATTTTCACACCGAAAGGACGTCTTTGATATGAAGCTCGGTATCGTGGGCCTGCCCAACGTGGGCAAATCCACCCTCTTCAACGCCATCACCAACGCCGGTGCGGAGAGCGCCAACTATCCCTTCTGTACCATCGACCCCAACGTGGGCGTGGTGGCCGTGCCCGACAGCCGCCTGGACTGGCTGAGCGACTTCTACAAGCCCAAAAAGACCACCCCTGCCGTGGTGGAGTTCGTGGACATTGCCGGTCTGGTCAAGGGCGCCAGCCAGGGCAACGGCCTGGGTAACAAGTTCCTGGCCAACATCCGCGAGTGCGACGCCATTGTGCATGTGGTGCGCTGCTTTGACGACGAGAACATCATGCACGTGGTGGCCGACACCAGCACCAACGTGCCCGTGGACCCCGCCGGGGACATCGCCGTCATCGATATCGAGCTCATCATGGCCGACGTGGAGATGGTGACCCGCCGTATCGACAAGGCCCAAAAGGCCGCCAAGGGCGACAAGAAGTACCTCCACGAGGTGGAGGTGTTCTCCGAGCTGCGGGATTGGCTGAACGACGGCAACTCCGCCCGCTCCTTTGAGTGCGACAAGGACGACGCCGCCCTCATCGCCACCAGCGAGCTGCTGAGCCTCAAGCCCATCATTTACGCCGCCAACCTGGACGAGGAGGGCTTCGCCAACAGCGCCGCCAACCCCTATTACCAGCAGGTCACCGAGCTGGCCGCCAAGGAGGGCGCCCAGGTGATTCCCGTGTGCGCCAAGCTGGAGGCCGAGATCGCCGAGCTGGAGGGCGAGGAGAAGGCCATGTTCTTGGAGGACCTGGGCATCCAGGAGTCCGGTCTGGACCGGCTCATCAAGGCCAGCTATGCCCTCCTGGGCCTCATCTCCTTCCTCACCGCCGGTGAGGACGAGTGCCGGGCCTGGACCATCGTCAAGGGCACCAAGGCCCCCCAGGCCGCCGGTAAGATCCACACCGACTTCGAGCGGGGTTTTATCCGCGCCGAGGTGGTGTCCTTCGACGACCTGAAGGCCAATGGAACCATGGCCGCCGCCAAGGAAAAGGGTTTAGTCCGTTCCGAGGGCAAGGAGTACGTCATGAAGGACGGAGATATCGTCCTCTTCCGCTTCAACGTGTAATCGTTTGCAGCACACAGCCCCGCCGGGAGACCGGCGGGGCTGTATTTTTCTCCGGCCAGTGCAGCGCTCCGGGGCGGCCGCCTACGGACGCCCCTCTAGCAGATGAAACCGGTTCTTGTGGAATTCCAATAGCCCGTCTTTCCGCATCTTGCTCAACTCCAGGGACAGGGCGCTGCGGTCCACCGCCAGATAGTCGGCCATGCCCTGCCGGTCAAAGGGGATGGAAAAGGTGTCGCTCCCCTGCCGGGCCGCCTCGGCGGACAGGTAGGACAGCACCTTGGCCCGGGTGGAGCGCTGGGACAAGTGGTCGATTTTAGAGCTGAGCATCCGGTTTTTGCGGGCTAGAATGGCCACCAGATTTCCAATGAGCTGATTGTGGAAGGCGCACACCGACGTGCAGGGGCTCAGGATGCGGGAGACATCCAGCAGCCACACCTGGCTGTCCTCCACCGCCTCCACACTCACCCCAAGAGGCTCCCCGCCCCAGGCATAGGCCTCCCCAAAGAGGTCCCCCGGCTCGGCCTGGCTGAGGATGGCCCGGTTGCCCCAGAAATCGTCCCGCAGGATGCGCATGGTCCCCCGCTCCACGATCCCCAGGCTTCCTGTGCGCTCCCCCTCCTGCCAGAGGAGCTGGCCCCGGGGACACTGCACCGGCCGGGGTGACAGGCACGCCGCCAGCGAGGCGCGGTCTTCTGGGGAGATCCCGGCAAAGAGCGGGCAGGGCAGATTTACAAATTCCAGATAGTCCATAGGCCCTCCGTTGGAAATACAACCGATTCTTGCACCCTCAACATAGTATAATCATCCCACAAAGTCAAGAGAAAATCAGGAGGATTCCCCATATGATCCGGAAAATCATCCACATCGACCAAGATAAGTGTAACGGCTGCGGAGCCTGCGCCGCCGCCTGCCACGAGGGGGCCATCGGCATGATCGGCGGCAAAGCCCACCTGCTGCGGGACGACTACTGCGACGGGCTGGGGGACTGCCTGCCCGCCTGTCCCACCGGGGCCATCACCTTTGTGGAGCGGGAAGCGAAACCCTATGACGCCGCCGCCGTGGAGCAGAAGAAGGCGGAGAAGGCCCAGGCGGCCTCCTGCCGCTGCCCGGGCAGCGCCGCGCGCACCCTCCGCGCCCCCAAGGCCCCGGCCCCCGGCGGCGCGGGTGAGGAGAGCCAGCTCATGCAGTGGCCGGTGCAGATCAAGCTGGTGCCCGTCCAGGCCCCCTGGTTCGAGGGCGCCCATGTGCTGGTGGCTGCCGACTGCGCCGCCTATGCCTACGCCTCCTTCCACCGGGACTTTATGGCCGGGCGGATCACCCTGGTGGGCTGCCCCAAGCTGGACGGGGTGGACTATGCCGAAAAGCTGGGTGAGATTTTCACCCGCAACGCCGTGGCGGACATTACCCTGGTGCGGATGGAGGTGCCCTGCTGCGGCGGCATGGAGCGGGCGGTGCGCCAGGCGGTGGAGCAGTCCGGTCGGAACATCCCCCTGCGGGTGGTTACCCTCTCCACCAACGGCGAGATTTTATAAAACTGGGCAGTTTTCCTGGAAATCGAAAACTTTATTTGCAGAAAGCGCCGGAGCGAGCTATGATATAGACAAGCGTGTACATCCGGAAGCCCCCCGGTTTGGGGCCTGTCCGGAGAGAGGAGAATACCATGATCTATACCGTGACTTTTAATCCGGCCATCGACTATGTGGTCCATATCCCCGATTTCAAGCCCGGCAGCATCCGCCGCTCCACCCAGGAGTCCCTCCAGTTCGGCGGCAAGGGTGTCAATGTCTCCATCGTCCTGGGCCGCCTGGGGGTGGAGAACGCCGCGCTGGGCTTTGTGGCGGGCTTCACCGGCCGGGCCCTGGAGGAGGGCCTCACCGCCGAGGGCGTGCGCACCGATTTCATCCGCCTCCACGAGGGGTTCACCCGCATCAATGTGAAGATCAAGACCGGCACCGAGAGTGAGATTAACGGCCAGGGGCCGGTCATTGACCCGGACGACCTGGAGATGCTGCTGTTCCAGCTGGGCCGCCTGAAGAAGGGAGACGTGCTGGTGCTGGCCGGGTCGGTGCCCGCCGGGGTACCCAAGGACGTGTACCGCCGCATTCTCTCCCAGCTGGAGGGGAAGGGCGTGGACGCGGTGGTGGATGCCGAGCGGGATCTGCTGCTGGAGGCCCTTACCTACCGCCCCTTCCTCATCAAGCCCAACCACCGGGAGCTGGGCGACATGGTGGGACAGATCCTTCGCACCGAGGGGGAGCTGATGGACGCCGCCCGGGAGCTCCAGGGCAAGGGCGCCCGGAACGTGCTGGTGTCCATGGCCGGCGAGGGCGCCCTTCTGCTGGACGAGACCGGCCGCTTCCACCGCTCCGCCGCCCCCAAGGGGCAGGTGCGCAACTCGGTGGGCGCCGGGGACGCCATGGTGGCCGGATTCCTGGCCGGGTGGCAGCGTACCGGGCAGTATGACGAGGCCCTCCGCCTGGCCGTGGCCGCCGGTAGCGCCACCGCCTTCTCGGAGGAGCTGGCCCGCCGGGGCGAGGCTGAGGCCCTGCTGCCCCAGGTGAAGATCCTCGAAATGGAAGGGTAATCAGGATATAAAAAAGCGAGCCGCTGCGGAAGATGCTTCTGCAGCGGCTCGTATTCGTTTCCGGGAAGTCCGGAGGATTTGCCCTCGCCGGGCGGGCCGCTTGCTCAGCGGGAGCACCGCTTTCTTTGCAAAGAAAGCGGTGGGAA
>DYBS01000157.1:2544-5627 GCA_019418525.1 Clostridiales bacterium | reverse complement strand
TGGGCCATGTGTCGGCGGCCACCACCCTGGACATCTACACCCATGTCACCGGGGACATGCAGACCGAGGCGGCGGCCAAAATAGACCGGGGACTGGGCAACGAGGTACAGGAGGAATCTGCGCAGACAGAGCAAAACCCGGCCGCAGACTTCCAGCCGGTGCTGAGAAAGACCCGGAAGCCCGGCACCGGGTGCATCACTCAGATCAATGACCACCTGTTTGAGGGACGCTACTCCCCCACCTGGCCGGACGGCACCAAGCATTCCAAATGCGTCTACACTCACACCCAGGAGGAATGCGAGGCGAAGCTAAGGGTGCTGATCCAGCAGATGAATGCGGAGCGGCAGGCCCTGCGGGACCAAGCACGGGGCATCACTCCGCCGGATAAGCTCACCAAGACGCAGAAGAAAATCTGGACGTACATGAAATTCCACCCGGAGGTGACCAGCTTCCGAGCCATCGCCAGAGGCGCCGGGGTGACCCGGCACACGGCGGCCAAATGGTATGAGATGATGCGGGGGATGTTGGGGCGGGCGGCGTAAAATGTGGAAGAGGCTGGCATCACACTTTGATACCAGCCGCTTTTTGCGATCCAGACGATCCGCTGTTCAGACCAATGTATCGTCCAGCAGGAAGTCCAAGACTCCAATATTAAGAACGCCGTTGTCATCGTACCAACGTTTCCGGATGTCGTGCCGGACGATGATCTTCGGAAAAGAGTCCCCCGTCAGGGAGAGCAGTTTGTTTTCCGTGACAGACTTTTCCTCCGTCCCAAGAGCGTAGGCGGACTGGATATAAGTCTTTTTTCCGCCGGAAGCAGCAATGAAGTCGATCTCCCGTGCTACCGGGGTCAGTTTTCCTTTGGCGTTTCGCTCATTGCTGTACACGATCCCAATGTCCACTGCGCACTCCCGCACCATCAGCTCATTGAAAATGATGTTCTCCATGATGTGGGTCATCTCCTGCTGGCGGAAGCCGATGCGGGCATTCCGCAGGCCGATGTCCTCACAGTAATATTTGTTGGGGTAATCGAAATAGTTTTTCCCCTTGACATCCCAGCGCTTGCACTCAGTAAAGAGGAACGCGTCCGCCAAGTGATCCATATACGCTTTCACAGTGTTGGGGGAAACCGTATTCTCGCCGCTCCGCTTCTGCTTGGAGTTGATGGTGTCCGCCACCCTGGTTGGGTTGGTCAGCGACCCCACTGAGGAGCAGAGCAGGTCCAGAATATCCGAAAGCACATCCTCCCGTTTGACCTTCTTGCGCTCCACAATGTCCTTCAAATAAACTTCGGAGAAGAGAGAACGCAGGTACTGCATTTTCGCCGCGTCAGTGGGGCGGGACAAGATCAGCGGCATCCCGCCGTAGAAGGCGTAATTTTCAAATGCGTCCTCCTTGTCCCCGCCCACGGCGGAGTAGTACTCTGCAAAGCTGAGCGGATGCACCCGGATCTCATCGCTGCGCCCCCGGAACTCGGTGAGGATATCTGAGGAGAGCATCCGGGAGTTGCTTCTGGTCACATAGATGTCCAGGTTGGACAGGGACTTCAAATCGTTGAGCGCATCATAGAAGGTGATCTTCTTCCCGTCCGGGTTATAGGGATTCGGCACTTCGTCCGACATCTGGATCTCGTCTACGAAAAGATAGAATTGCTCCCTCTGATTTTCAACGATCTCCCGGACACGATTTGCAAGCTCCAGCGGGTTCCGGTACCGGATATCACGGGTCAGATCCAACTCAAAGGAGAGAATATGATCTGCCGGAACGCCCTCCCCTAACAGATAAGTGCGGAACAGATTGCGGAGGAGATAGGACTTCCCGCAGCGGCGGATGCCGGTGATGACCTTCACCTGTCCATCCCACATGAAGGATATGAGCTTGTTCAGATAGCGGTCCCGTTTAATCTCCATAGCGCCACACCTCACTGAAAACTTTTCGGATTTATCATACTACTTTTCAATGGAAATTATACAACTGCTTGCGCGCTGTGGCAAGTGATTTGTGCGGAGGTTTGCAATTTGGGACGTACATGAAGTTCCATCCCGACATGACCAGCCACCAGGCCATCGCCAGAGGCGCAGGGGTGGCGAGGCACACGGCGGCCAAGTGGTATGAGATAATACAGGAGATGCTGGGGCGGGAAATCTGAAATAGAGGAGGATCGTATCATAACTCGATACGATCCTCTTTCATTTGTCATTATATCAATGTTTTCAATCTCATGACAGGCAATAATCTTTGAGAAGGAGGCCCCGGTTAGGGATGAAAGTATTCTGGGTAACGGTCGTCTCCTCGGTTTTCAGGACGCAGAAGGGCAGAAACCAACGGTCACATGCCGTCCCGGAGCACGTCCTGATCCCGCAGGACCTTCTCGATGACAGTGCCCCGGACCGCCTTCAGCAGGGGCTTTTTCAGCAGCTCCAGAGGACCGGGCAACGAGACCTCCAGCGGGGACCTGCCGTCCATCAAGCAGACGGTGCTGTGCAGCAGCTCCCGGATGTCGTACACGCTGCCCCACACCTCGGGCACGCCCCGGTCCACCCCCAGCAGGCCGTAGACGGCCTCCATGGCGGTGCGCACGGAGTACTCGGTGGTGAACACGGTGTCCCGGGGGGTATCGGCGAACTGGCCCAGGAAGGCGAAGTTCACACAGCCGTCGGGGATCACATCGGGCCGGTCTCCCCTGGTCCGGGGCATGAAAAAGGCGGTGATGTAGGGCATCATGGTGGGCACGCACACGGCGCTGTGGGCGGCCAGATCTGGGATCTGCTCCACCGGCACGCCGATGTGGTAGAGCCACTCCTGGGTGATCTCTTTCCCGGTGCAGTCCCTCATGGGCTTCTTCACGAAGTCTCCGGGCACGTCGGTAAAGAGGCCGTACACCCAGACGCACACTCGCTCCGGCTCCTGCTCCTTGAACTGCCCCTGGCGGTTGATGGTCCAGCTCAGCAGCCATTTGGAGTCCTGACAGCTGACGATTCCTCCGGTGACCACCTTCCCGGTGCGGGGGTCCCGCTTGCAGATGTTGGTAATATAGGGGAGGATCTTGTCGTCCAGGGTGGTGATGGTGGCCGACTCCCAGT
>DYBS01000157.1:0-2534 GCA_019418525.1 Clostridiales bacterium | reverse complement strand
GAGCAGAACTTCTCCGGCCGTCCAAAGGCGGGATCCTGCTTGGCGATGTTCTTCCACAAGCTCCAGCAGCCGCTGGTGCGCACCTCCGCGTCCCCGTTGGGGGCGTGGTCCTGGTCGCCGTAGATGGTCCCCTCGGTGCAGGAGCCGTTGGTGACAAACACCAGGTCGCTCTCCGTGAGGACAATGCCCTGCTCCGCGCCGTTGACCCGGCACTCGATGGCGGTGGCCGTCTTTCTGCCGTCCCGGATGTCGAAGATCACGTTGGTGACCTCGGTACCGAAGCGGAAGTCCACCCCGGCGGCCTCCAGGTACTTCTGCATGGGCAGGATTAGGGACTCATACTGGTTGTACCGGGTGAACTTCAGGGCGCTGAAGTCGGGGAGTCCCGCGATGTGGTGGATGAAGCGCTGGAAGTAGAGCTTCATCTCCAGGGCGCTGTGCCAGTTCTCGAAGGCGAACATGGTCCGCCAGTACAGCCAGAAGGTGGAGGAGAACACCTCGTCGTCAAAGACGTCCTCGATGGTCTTGTCGTACAGGTCCTCGTCCGGGGTCATGAAGAGCCTCATGATCTCCATGCAGCCCTTCTGGCTCAGGTTGAACTTCCCGTCGGTGCGGGCGTCCCGGCCCCGGTCCACCGTGGCCCGGCACAGGGAGTAGTTGGGGTCGTGCTTGTTGAGCCAGTAGAACTCATCCAGCACCGAGGCCCCCGGCTTCTCCAAAGAGGGGATGGAGCGGAACAGGTCCCACAGGCATTCAAAGTGGTCCTCCATCTCCCGGCCGCCCCGCATCACATAGCCCCGGCTGGGGTCGAAGATGCCGTCGCAGGCACCGCCGGCCACGTCCATGGCCTCCAGGATGTGGATGTGGTCCCCGGGCATCTGCCCGTCCCGCACCAGGAAGCAGGCCGCCGCCAGGGCCGCCAGGCCGCTGCCCACAATGTAGGCGCTCTTGTTCTCCACGCCCTCCGGCTTCTCCGGCCGGGCAAAGGCCTCATAGTTGCCGTTGGTATAATAGATGCCCTTGCGGTTTTTCTCATGTTTCCCCAGCTCCGTATTCCGATAGGAGGCCGAAGCGCAGGTTTCAGGCCCGGACTTCTCCACCGCCTTTTGGCCGCCCGCCCCCTTCTTTGCCAGGACTACCGCCGCGCCCGCTCCAGCTACAGCCGCCGCTGCAGTCAGTGCTCCCAATTTCTTATCCATGTCAGATACCGCCTTTCCGATCCTGCCGCTTCTGCGGGCCGGATTCATTTTGATGGCTTGATTTTACTCCCTGCAAAGCATTTCTTCTATTTACGATCCGGGCCCGATGATCAAAAACTAATCATCGGGCCCGGATTGTAAAGCGGCTCTTATTCTGTTTCCGAAAAATTTCGGATGGCGTTGGCGATACTGCCCCGCATGGCGGCGCTGATCTTTCCCGTCAACACCTGGGGATCGTCGGTCATTCCTTGGCGAATCCAGTCCAGCATAACCCCTACAAAACTGTACTTGTAAAATTCCGCAATAAAGGACTTATCCTCCTCAGAGATGGCCGTCCCCCGGCTCTGCTCCTCCACCACCCCCCGGATCAGGCCGTAGGTCAGCTGGTAGAGGAACCGCTCCATCTGCTCCCGGCTGATACAGCGGTAGGCGTTGAGGATGAAGGGCTTGTTTTCCAGCACCGCCTCAAAGATCTGCAAAAGCCCCTCCTGCCAGGTCTCGTAGGTCTTCTTCCCCTGGAGGGCCTTGGACGCGTCCTCGATGCAGGCCCACTCCACCAGGTCGTAGATGTCCTTGAAGTGGTAGTAGAAGGCCATGCGGCTGATGCCGCAGTCCTCGGTGATGTCCCGGATGGTAATCTTGTCCAGGGGCTTTTTCAGCAGCATATGCTTCAGGGACTCCTCCAGGGCATGCTTTGTGGTGTTTGGCATACTTACTGCGCCTCCTTTTCGTGCTGTCGGATCACTGCCGCAATGGTCTCCGCCGCAATATGAGAGCCCAGCTCACTGGGATGAACGCCATCGGCAGCATAGAGGTCCTGGGGATCGGACCACTCGTAAAACCGTCGGCCCACATCGGCGATCAGGGCGTTATTTTCCAGTGCCGCTTTGTGGTAGGCCTCGGACAGCTTTTGGGCCATCTCGTCGTAGTCCCAGCCCTTATCCGTCAGCTTGGCTCCGCCCCTCTGATAGGCCCACGTAGCAAACAAAATGGGAGCCGCTCCGTTTGCCCGGATCTGCCGGCAGAGCCCCTCCACGCTGGAGAAGAAGCTCTTAGGAGCGGTGATAGGGCCGTGGCTCATCTCCTGGAGCACCACATAGTCCCACTTCTCCTTTTGGAGCGCCGCCTGGGTCTGACTGCCCAACCTGGTATTGGGGTTCAGCTGTTCCGACAGCCGCGCCCCGCCCCGGGTGTGGTGAACCACCTCCGCCCCGGTCAGGTTGGCCAGCATCTGGGGCATATTATTGGTGGAGATAAAGCTGTTGCCCAGCATGAGGATTCGCATGGCACTGCTCCTTACTCGTTTATTTCACTGTTTTCCACTGCCATTATACA
>DYBS01000156.1 GCA_019418525.1 Clostridiales bacterium | reverse complement strand
TATCCCCCCTCTGGGCTTTCTTTCCCACCGCTTTCTTTCGCAAAGAAAGCGGTGCTCCCGCCGAGCAGGCGGCCCGCGCGGCGAGCGCATCCCTCGGGGCATCCCCGAGCAAACAGCGTTTGGGACAAAAAAACGCTTTCGTCCCACTGAGTATGGGACGAAAGCGCTTGCTTCCGTGGTGCCACCCATGTTCGGCGCGGTATGCGCCCTCGGACCTTCTGTTGCGGGAAGGGGACCGCGCCCGTCTCCGGGCCCGCTGGTAGAGCTGTCTCCCGTGTTCCTTGCCGTAAGCGCGCTTTCAGCCCAAGGGCGCGCCTCTCTGTCCGGCGGTGTCCGCGGTACTTGCCCCGTCGTGGCGGTGCTGTTTTAGATAGTATCCCAACAGGGGGCAAAAGTCAATCGGAAAAGGGTACAAATCAGGCGGTAAAGGGCTTGGTTTTGGGATTGATGATGTCGCGCCAGTCCAGGTCGCCCCGCTCCAGGCCGTGGATCAGCATCTCGGCGGTGGCCACGTTGGTGGCGAAGGGGATGTTGTAGGTGTCGCACAGGCGGGTGATGTAGGTGAGATCCTTGTCGATCTCCTCGGCCTGGGGGTCGGAGAAGAAGAGCACCATGTCGATCTCGTTGTAGGCGATGCGGGCGCCGATCTGCTGGCTGCCGCCGTGCTCGTGGGACAGGAAGAGATTGACGTGCAGACCGGTGGCCTCCGCCACCAGCTTGCCGGTGGTGTTGGTGGCGCAGACGGTGTGCTTGGACAGGATGCCGCAATAGGCGATGCAAAACTGCACCATCAGCTCCTTCTTGCGGTCGTGGCTCATCAGAGCAATGTTCATAAGGATAAACTCCTCTCTCGGGTGACCCGAATGGAATTTGCAGGGGAAAACTCAACGCAGGCGCATGAGAGGGACACGCTCTCCCTCCAAGCGGCGGGCGATGTTGAGATAGGCCCGGGCGGCGCCGTACCGGGCCATGAGGATCAGCGGCTCGCCCCGGTTGGCGGCCAACATGACCTGGGGGTCCTCGGGCACGATGCCCAACAGAGGCAGCCCCGCGGTATCCATGGCGTCGTCAATGGTGGTGTGGAGCTGCCGCAGCAGCTTGGGCTGGATGCGGTTGACCACCAGATGGAGGTGCTCCAGGCTGCGGGAGAGCTCACCTACCGTGCGCTGGGCGTCCCGCAGGGCCGAGGCGTCGGTGGTGGAGACCACGATGGCCCGGTCCGCCCCGCATACCGACATGCGAAAACCGCCCCCTAGCCCGGCGGGGGCGTCCATCAGGATGTAATCATATTGGGTTTTGGCCGTGGCCAGGAAGGACCGAAGCCCCTCCTCGGTGATGAGATCCCGGGGCATGGTCAGCGGTGCGGTGAGCAGATACAGACCCTTGATCACCGGATGAGGCACGGCAGCCTTCTCCAGCGTGGTCCGCCCGGAGAGGACGTCGGTAAAGTCCATCAGGGCCCGGTCGCTCATGCCCAGAGTCAGATCCAGGTTGCGCAGGCCCACGTCCATGTCCACACACAGGACCCGCCGCCCCAGGGCGGCCAGGCAGGAGGCCACTCCGCCCGTCAATGAGGTTTTTCCCGTCCCGCCCTTGCCGGACGTGATGGCGATTGCTGTTGACATAGCTGCCTCCCTACTGCTGTCAGTCTACTTTATCACGGATTTGGAAGAAATTCAATGGTGAATTGCCGCACTTTTGTGCAAAACAGGAAAAGAAAAGCTAAAAATTCACAGCAAGACCAAGATCAACCTTTAATGGGAGATTTCTGGATCTTAGCCCACCGCCGGGGGTAGCCCTTGGGGGTGGGCCGGACCTTCTCTACCGTCACCAGACGGTGGGTGACCTCGGTGCCGGGGATGGTGTAGTCGCTGTGGGGACGCAGCACGCCGCCCAGCAGCCGCACGCCGCTCTCGGCACGCTGCAATTCCTCACCGCAGTCCACGCTCTTCATAGCCAGGAAGCGGCCCCCCACTTTCACGTAGGGGAGGCACAGCTCGCTGAGCAGTTCCAGGGAGGCCACGGCCCGGGCAGTGGCCAGGTCGAAGCTGTCCCGGAAGCTGGGTTTCAGCGCCTGCTCCTCGGCCCGGGCGTGGAGGGTCTCCACGCCGGTGAGCCCCAGGGTGGACGCCACCTCAGCGAGCCAGTCCAGACGCTTATTGAGGCTGTCCAGCAGCACCACATCCAGAGAGGGCACCAGAATTTTCAGCACCATGCCGGGGAAGCCCGCGCCGGTGCCCACGTCGATGAGGCGCTTTCCCTCGAAGTCGGCGTATTTCAGCAGGGCGGCGCAGTCCAGCATGTGGAGTTTCACCACCTGGTCGGGGTCGGTGATGGCGGTCAGGTTCATGACCTGATTTTTCTCCAGCAGCAGCCGGCCGTACTCCGCCAGCTGCTCCGGCGCCTGGGCCGGGACCTGCTCCAGCAGGCCCAGGGCGGAGAGGCCCTCACGAATGGCTTGTTCCATATTAACCTCCCAGAGCGGCGACCAGGGACAGCACCCCGGCGACCAGATTGATGACGCAGGCCACGGCGGCCAGCACCCCCAGCACCAGCAGGGGGGCCTTGTGCGTCTCCTTCCAGCGCAGGAGACACACCGCCGCCAGCCCGCCGCAGGCGGGGAAGAGGAGGATGCCGGGAATGTTGTGGAGGGGCTCGCCGGTGGCCATATTATAGGTGGTCAGCAGCACCAGGATGACCATATACACAATGCCCATCCAGGCCAGGGCCCGCTTCACCGGTGAGGCGGGGGTATAAGAGGGCTTCTGCTCCCCGGAGTTGGGGGCGGGATTGGGTTGCTCGCTCATCCGTTTTCCTCCTTCAACAGGTCGCGGATCTCGGTGAGGAGGAGGACCTCCTCCGACGGCTTGGGGGGCGCGGAGGGCGCCTGCTCCTTCTTGCGGTGGATGGCGTTGATGGCCTTTACCACACAGAACAGGGCAAAGGCGGTGATCAAAAAACTGAGCACCGTGTCCAGGAAGCTGCCGATCTTCACCGGACCCAGGGTCAGGGTGGAGAGGGACAGCCCGCTGGGAGTCAGCAGCCCCAGCAGGGGCATGAGCAGGTCATTGGCCAGGGAGTCGGCAATGGACTTGAAAGCGGCGCCGATGATGACGCCCACCGCCAGGTCCATCACGTTGCCTCGGGCAATAAACTTGCGGTACTCAGCAAAAAAGCCGGTGGTTTTCTGTTTCAGGGACATGCGTTCCTCGTTTCTGCAAATCACAGGGCGGCGGAAACCCGCCGCCCCATGTAGCTGTCTGCCAATTACTTCTTGGGAATCAGCACCGCCTTGCCGCCCATGTAGGGCTGGAGCACCTTGGGCACCTTCACGGTGCCGTCGGCCTGGAGGTTGTTCTCCAGCAGGGCGATGAGCATGCGGGGAGGCGCCACGCAGGTGTTGTTCAGGGTGTGGGCCAGGTAGGTCTTGCCGTCCTCGCCGCGGTAGCGGATCTTCAGGCGGCGGGCCTGGGCGTCGCCCAGGTTGGAGCAGGAGCAGACCTCAAAATACTTCTGCTGGCGGGGGCTCCAGGCCTCGATGTCGCAGGACTTCACCTTCAGGTCGGCCAGGTCGCCGGAGCAGCACTCCAGCTGGCGCACGGGGATGTCGAAGTTGCGGAAGAGCTCCACGGAGTAGCGCCACAGCTTCTCGTACCAGTCCTTGGACTCCTCGGGCTTACAGACCACGATCATCTCCTGCTTCTCGAACTGGTGGATGCGGTACACGCCGCGCTCCTCGATGCCGTGGGAGCCCTTCTCCTTGCGGAAGCAGGGGGAGTAAGAGGTGAGGGTCTGGGGCAGCTTCTCGTTGGGGATGATCTGGTCGATGAAGCGGCCGATCATGGAGTGCTCGCTGGTGCCGATGAGGTAGAGGTCCTCGCCCTCGATCTTGTACATCATGCCGTCCATGTCGGTCTGGGACATGACGCCCTCCACCACGTTGCCGTGGATCATGAAGGGGGGGATGCAGTAGGTGAAGCCCTTGTCGATCATGAAGTCCCGGCCGTAGGCCAGCACCGCCTCGTGGAGGCGGGCAATGTCGCCCAGCAGGTAGTAGAAGCCGGAGCCGGAGACACGGCCGGCGGCGTCCAGGTCGATGCCGTCGAAGGACTCCATGATGTCCACGTGGTAGGGGATGGGGTAGTCGGGCACCACGGGCTCGCCGAAGCGCTGGACTTCCACATTGGCGGAGTCGTCGGGGCCGATGGGCACGGAGGGGTCAATGATCTGGGGGATGACCAGCATGATCTTGTGGATCTCCTGGGCCAGCTCGTCCTCCCGCTGCTCCAGGTAGGCCAGGCGGTCGGCATCGGCCTTGACCTCAGCCTTCAGGGCCTCGGCCTCAGCCAGCTTGGAGGGGTCCTTCTTGGACTGGCCCATCAGCACGCCCACCTGCTTGCTCTTGGTGTTGCGGGCGGTGCGTAGGTCCTGGGCCTCCTGGATGGTGGCACGGTTCTCGGCGTCCAGCTCCAGCACCTTGTCCACCAGGGGCAGCTTCTCGTCCTGGAACTTCTTCTTGATGTTCTCCTTGACGGCGTCGGGGTTCTCGCGGATAAAACGGATATCCAGCATGGTGTTACACCTCTTAAAAATTAGTATGATAGAGTCCGCTGGGGCGGGGACTTAACCCAGCCACTCGATGAGATTCTGCCAGGCCTCCAGGGGGTTGTAGACCTCCAGCCAGGCCGCGTCGGTGTTCTGCTCCACATAGGTGCGGAGGGTGGCCTCCACCTGGGCGGCGTCAATGGACGCCAGATAGGTGCGGCAGGCGTTGTACTGGCCCTGGTTGTAGAGGCCGCGCAGGTGGTTCAGGCTGTCCAGGGCGTTCACCAGGGCCTCGCTGGTGTTCAGCTGCTCCTGGATCTGGGTGGCCTGGTCCTGGGACTGCTCCAGCTCCTGCTGGAGGTCGGCCACCTGCTGCTTCAGTTCCTCGTTCTCCTGGAGCATGTTGTCCAGGGACTGGACGGCGGAGTTGGAGGACTGCTGCAGATCGCTGTACGCCTCCCGGCTGGCCCGCTGCTGCATAAAGTAGGAGAGCAGCATCAGCAGGAAGGCCGCGGCGAAGAGGATCACCAGATAGAGGAGGACGGAGTTTTTCTTGCCGGCGCTGGCGTGTTCTGCCTCGTGCTGGAGGGCGCCGCGCTGGTCCTGTTCGGAATCGTGGCTCACAGTTGCGCTCCCTTCTCACCGGAAGGCAGATGCTCCAGCGTCTCCAGCAGGAGGTTCAGATCCTCGGTGTTGTAGTATTCCAATTCGATTTTACCCTTCTTTTTGCCGTTTACAATGGTGACTTTTCGGCCAAAGCGGTCGGACAGGTCCTTTTCCGCTGAGCGCAGGTAGATGGAGTAGTCGGGCTCGGCACTGGGCTGGAGCTCTTCCTCGACCTCCTCCATGTGCTGGGCGAAACGCTTGGCCAGGGCCTCGGTCTGCCGGACGGAGAGCCCATCGTGGACTACCTTCTGGGCCAGCTTTTTTTGCAGATCCCCGGTGGGGGCGCCCAGGATGGCCCGGGCGTGGCCGGCGGAGAGCTTGCCCTCCTCCAGCAGCTGCCGCACCGCGTCGGGGAGGGCCAGCAGGCGCATGGCGTTGGCCACGGCGGGGCGGGACTTGCCCACCCGCTGGGCCACCTCCTCCTGG
>DYBS01000155.1 GCA_019418525.1 Clostridiales bacterium | reverse complement strand
CCCGGGGATCGGGCACCGGCACCGCGGAAAGCAGGGTCTGCGTGTAGGGGTGGAGGGGATGGACGCTCAGCTCATCGCTCCCCGCCAGCTCCACCAGGGAGCCCAGGTACATCACGCCGATGCGGTTGGAGATGTGCCGCACCACGCTCAGATCGTGGGCAATAAAGAGGTAGGTAAGCCCCAGCTCCTTCTGCATATCCTCCAGCATATTCACCACCTGGGACTGGATGGACACATCCAGGGCGGAGATGGGCTCATCGCAGACGATAAACTCCGGGTCCACTGCCAGGGCCCGGGCGATGCCCACCCGCTGCTGCTGGCCGCCGGAGAACTCGTGGGGATAGCGCCCGGCGTGTTCCGGCCGCAGGCCCACCTGCTCCAGCAGGGCCTCGATCCGCTCGGTCCGCTGGGCCCGGGTATGGGCCAGGTGGTGGATGTCGATGGCTTCACCGATGATCTCTCCCACCGTCATCCGGGGGTCCAGGGAAGCGGCGGGGTCCTGGAAGATAATCTGCATCTTCCGCCGGTAGGGGAGCATGTCCACCGCCGTGGTTTTCCCCAACGGTTTTCCGTCCTCCCCCAGGTCCCGGGCGAAGAGGGTGGTCCCGTTGTAGATAATGCGCCCGCCCGTGGGCTCATAGAGCTGCAGCACTGTCCGGCCCAGGGTGGTCTTGCCGCAGCCGCTCTCCCCCACCAGGCCTAAGGTCTCCCCCCGCCGGATGGTGAAGGACACGTCCTGCACCGCCTGGACGCCGGGGCCCTTCACCCCCTTGACGGGGAAGTATTTCCGCAGGTTCTGTACCTCCAGCAGCACATTGGACTCACTCATGGTATGCTCCTTCCCGCCTCTCCTGCAGCCGTTCCCGCACTCTCAGCCAGCAGGCCGCCCGGTGGCCCTCCCCCAGCTCCATATCCGGGGGCATTTTTTCCAGACACACCTGCATGCAGCTCTCACACCGGGAGGCGAAGGGGCACCCCGGCGGTGGGTCCAGCATGTCCACCGGCGTTCCCGGGATGGGGATGAGCCGCTCCCGGGTCCCCACGTCCACCCGGGGCATGGAGCGTAGCAGGCCCAGGGTATAGGGGTGTCCGGGGCGGTAGAAAATATCCTCCACGCCCCCCTGCTCCACGATGCGCCCGGCGTACATCACCGACACCTTGTCGCAGATCTCAGCCACCACCCCCAGGTTGTGGGTGATGAAGAGGATGCCCATGCCAGTCTTTTGCTGGATCTCCTTCATGAGGTCCAGGATCTGGGCCTGGATGGTCACGTCCAGGGCGGTGGTGGGCTCGTCGGCGATGAGGAGCTTGGGCTTGCAGATGAGGGCCATGGCGATCATCACCCGCTGGCGCTGACCGCCGGAGAGCTGGTGGGGATACTGCTTCATGCGCTTCTGGGGGTTATTGATGCCCACCAGCTCCAGCATCTCCACCGCCCGGGCGTTGGCCTCCTCCCGCTTCACGGTCCGGTCGTGGGCCCGCAGGGCCTCCACCAGCTGGTAGCCCACGGTATACACCGGGTTGAGGGAGGTCATGGGGTTTTGGAAGATCATGGCCACATCGTTGCCGCGAAAGCCGGTCCGCTCCGCTTCACTCATGGCCAGCACGTTCCGCCCCTCGAAGGTGATGGAGCCACCCACCACCCGCCCCGTAGGGGGCAGCAGGCCCAGCACGGAGTAGGCCTCCACGCTCTTGCCCGAGCCGGACTCCCCCACGATGCCCATGACTCCTCCCCGCTCCACGGTATAGGAGATGCCGTTCACCGCCCGGACCTGTCCGGCGGGGGTGAAGAAGGACACCCGGAGGTCCCGCACCTCCAGCAGCGCTCGTTGATGTTCCGCCATAGCGGCCTCCTCTCAAAGTTCGGTCGTGGGGTCCAGCGCGTCCCGCAGCCGGTCCCCCAGCACCTGGAAAGACAAAATCAGCAGCCCCAGCACCGCTGTGGGAAAGATCAGGCGGTAGGGGTAGGTGTACAGTGAATTTAACGCCTCCCGGATAAGGGACCCCAGACTGGTCATGGGGGCGCTAACCCCCACCCCCAGAAAGGAGAGAGTGGACTCCAGGAAGATGGCGGTGGGGATCTGTTGGCAGACGGTGACGGCGATCTGACCGGCGCAGTTGGGCAGCAGGTGACGCCGCAGAATGCGCCCCTCCGAGGCCCCCAGGGCCCGAGCGGCGGTGATATACTCCAGCTCCTTGAGCCGCAGCACCTCCCCTCGTACCACCCGGCTCAGGGACACCCAGCACAGCCCGGCGAAGGCCAGCAGCATAGCGCACAGGTTTGGCCCTATCCGCAGTAGGGCCCGGGCCAGCTCCGACTCCGGATGCGCCTGGGCGAAGCTCTGAAAGAGGTCCCCCAGGGCGGTGGACACCAGCAGGATCACCAGCACCTCGGGCACCGACACCACCACCTCGGCCACGCGCTGCAGTACCAGATCGGTCTTGCCGCCCCGCCAGCCCGACACCGCGCCGTAGGTGGTACCCACCGTCAGCACCAGCGCCCCCGCCGCCAGAGCCACGCACAGGGACACCCGGGTGCCCGCCATCAGCCGGACCAGGGCGTCCCGGCCGAAGCGGTCGGTGCCCAGCAGGTGGGGAAAGCCCCCCTCTCCAGCGCTCAGGGGCGGCAGGTTCTCCGCCCCCCGGAGGAACTGGTCGTACCCGTAGGGCAGGAACAGAGGCCCCACGAAGGCGAAGAGGAGGAGCGCCGCCAGCAGCCCCAGAGCCGCCAGGGCGGGCCTGTCCCGCCACGGCCGCCGCCACAGCCCGTTTGGCGCGGCGGGGTGTGTCCGTGTTTTTCCCCGGCGCTCCGGGGGCACGGGGGTGAAGTCAAAGAATTCAGCCACGCTCGCGCCCCTCCCCTCCCAGCCGGATGCGGGGGTCGGCGGCCTGGCTGAGCATATCGGCGATCAGGTTGCACCCGATGACCAGCGCCGCCAGAAAAATGGTAACGCCGGTGATGACCGGGTAGTCCCGGCTCTCCACCGCCCGCACCAGCACCGAGCCCAGCCCGGGGATGGAGAAGACCTGCTCCACTACGAAGCTGCCGCACAGGGCAAAGGCAATCTGGGGGGCCAGCAGGGCCAGCAATGGCGGCAGGGCGCAGCGCAGGGCATGTCCGAACACCAGCCGAAGCCGGGAAAGGCCTCGGGCCCGGGCAGCGCGGAGGAAGTCGGTCTGGAGGTTCTCCAGCACTGCGGCTCGGGTCTGTCTCGCCATGGTACACATGGGGTAGAATCCCAGGGCCAGGCAGGGCAGCAGATAGCTCTTCGCGGAGCCGTCAAAGGCGGCGGGGAACACCGCCAGCACGCCGCCGCACAGGGCGCACAGCAGCAGGGAGGCCACGGCGAAGCCCGGCAGGCACCCGAACAGGACGCAGACCGCCCTTAAAATCCGGTCGGCCACCCGCCCCCGGCGGCAGGCGGCCAGGCACCCCAGGGGCACCCCCGCCAGCACCGCCCAGCCCAGAGACAGCAGCCCCAGCCGGGCGGAGACGGGGAAGCTCTCCGCGATGAGGGCGTTCACCGGCGTGCCCTGCCGCAGCTTGAGGGACACCCCCAGGTCCAGGTGCAGAAGGTCCCACAGATAGCTCCCCACCTGGGCCGGGAGGGGCCGGTCCAGCCCGTAGCGGGCGTCCAGCACCGCCTCTCGCTGCCCGGAGTGGTGCTTCATATCCAGCCAGGGGTCCCCCGGCGCGGAGCGGGTGAGGACCACGGCCAGACAGGCCACCGCCAGCAGGGCGAGGACCGCCGTCCCCAGACGCTGGGCGATGTATCGGACCATGGCGTTCTCCTCCCCCTCCGCCCGGGGGCGGTGTATGTAGTCGCCCCTATCCTACCATGTTCCCTTCGGATTGGCAAGAAATTCGCCCTAACGCCCCACCAACACCGGCTGGAGCTGCTGCCCGGCCAGGGCGGCCGCCACTGCGTCGGGCACCTGGGAAAAGTCGGCCACCAGAGAGGTTGGCTTCCCCACCGGGTCGTCCTGGCCGAAGGGGACAAAGTACACGTTCCGCTTATCCAGCAGAGCCCCGATGTTCTTGGCCGAGGCCGAGAGGCCGTCGTTGGTGGCCAGGGCGATCACCAGCGGGCGGCCGTTGCGCAGGTGTGCCTTGGCCGCCATGGTCACCGAGGAATCGGTGGCCCCCGCCGCCAGTTTGGCCAGGGTGTTCCCCGTGCAGGGGCAGATGACCAGCACATCCAGCAGTTTTTTCGGGCCGATAGGCTCGGCCTTGACCACCGAGTCGATGACCCGGCAGTCGCAGATGCGCTCCATCTCCCGCATCAGGTCGTGGGCGGTGCCGAAGCGGGTATCGGTGGAGGCGCACCGCTCGGAGACGATGGGCACCACCGTCTCATACCGGGCCTTCACCTGCTCCAGGGCCTCCATGGCTTTGGCGTGGGTGCAGAAGGAGCCGCAGAGGGCAAATCCAACGCGCTGTTGTTCCATGTTCACACTCCCAGTTCATTGAGGATATTGTAGATGGTGCTGCGGATGCTCTTGCCTGCCGTCACCGGGGCCACCTTGCCCGGCAGGGAGAGGGCCCACACCGCGTGGACCCCCAGCCGCTGGGCCGCCTCCAGGTCCACCCCGCCGGGCTTGGAGGCCAGGTCGATGACCAGACACCCGGGCTTGAGCTCGGACAGGGCCTCCTCGCCCAAAAGGCGGCTGGGCACCGTGTTGACGATCAGGTCAAAGGCGCACAGCCAGCCCCGCAGCTCGCCGCTGTGCTCGGGGTGAAAGCCATCGGCCTCGATCCAGGCCAGATCCGCCCACTTCCGGGCGGCTACGCTGACCCGGGCCCCCAGGGCGGAAAGGCGCGGCGCCAGGGCCCGCCCCAGCCGCCCGTAGCCCAGCACCAAAGCCCGGCAGCCGTGGAGGGTGATGGGCAGCTCCTCCAGGGCGATCTGGATGGCCCCCTCGGCGGTGGGCACCGCGTTGGCCACCGCCAGCTCCTCCCGGGCAAAGTAGTCCCGCAGCACCAGCTCCCGGCGGAGGATGGCCGCTCGGGCCGCTTCCTCCACCCGCCCGGCGCACAGGATCTGGCCCGGCCGGGCGGCGGCCAGCACCTCCTCCAGGGCCAGCGCCCCCCCGGCCAGGGGGGCGTTTACTCCTCCCCCTGCCCCCAGCAGGGGAAGGGGGAGCACGATGCAGTCGGCCAGGTCCAGCCCCGACAGGCTCCCGGCGGGGATGGCCTCCCCGGTCAGGTCCCCGGCTCGCTCCAATGCGTAGGTATGTACCGTGTGGCCGTCGGCGGCCAGCAGCCCGGCCAGACAGGCCTGCCGCTGATCCCCTCCCACGACCCAGAAATCCAGCTCATGTCTCATGGCGTCCTCCTCCGTTCTCGCCGGCTGTACCATCCTATTCTCCCCCGCCGGAAGGGTGACGCCCCTCTCCAAAACCGTTCCGTTTAGCGGAATCGTGCGCCTTTCCTCTTGTGACTTTTGGATCGGGGCATTATAATGGGGAAGAATACATGCACTTTGATGCAGAAGGAAGGTTATTCCCATGCTGTTTGCCAAATTCGACCGCTGCCTCTACCCCCGCTCTCCCCTGGTGGAGGTGATCTGCCAGCTCCGCTTCCCCGCCATCCTGGCCATCAACGCCCAGGAGCCGGCCCAGTTCCAGGAGCAGGTCCGCCACGACTTCCCCCGCTACCAGG
>DYBS01000154.1 GCA_019418525.1 Clostridiales bacterium | reverse complement strand
CATGAAGTTCATGGCCTCAGCGGTGATGACGCCGGTCTCAAAGAGGTAGTCGATGCGCCCCCGCAGCTCCTCTTCTCTCCGCTTTTCCTTTTTCCCGTCCAGATCCAGCAGAATCTCCAGGTTATCCACAATGGGCCGCATCAAGGGGGAAATCTTCTCCTGCTCACTGCCCGGCAGAAAGCCGATGTCCTGGTCAAACTGGGCATTGGGCCGGCAGACCAAGATCTTACGGTACTCCCGCTCCTCCTGTTCCAGCACCTTTTCCAGCCCCACCGCCAGCGTGTAGAAGGTCTTGGCCGTCCCCGCCGGACCCTTGACGATAACCAGCGGAGCTTCTTTGGCGCTGAGCATCAGGGCCTCCTGCAGAAACTGCTGCCCCACACTGCGGGCCCGCACCCCAAAGGGCCGCACGCCGGCGCTGCTCAAGGCCACCACTTTCCCGTTCCGACAGCGCCCCAGCATGGTCTTCTTCTCCTCCGTGTCAGAGCGCAGCAGCACAAACTGGTTTTCGGTGAGCTCCGCCGGATGGCGGCAGCCGCTCGGATCGGCGGTGTAGAGAGCCTGGACCGGCACCCCTCTTTTTTGAAAACCGGAGAGCAGGTCGTCGGGAATGTACACATCCGCGCGGCCGGTGTAGGGCGCCTCCTCCCACGTCTGATCGGTGGTGAAGTCCTCCGCCGCCACCCCCATCATCTGGGCCTTGATGCGGGCCACGATGTTGCGCGTCACGAGGATGGTGGGCACCCCCTCCTCTGTCAGGCCCCGGCACACTTTCAGGATCCAGCTCTCCCGGCTGTCCGCCGCCATGCCCTGGGGCAACGGGACCCGGACGTGGTTGACCTCCAGGCGCAGAGTCCCTCCGCCGGGCAGGGAGACTCCCTCCAGCAGATTGCCCCGCAGGCGCATTTGCTCCAGAAAGCGGATGACCTGGCGGACGTTCCCGCCCTGTTCCCCCTCCTCTCCCTTGCGCTCGTCCAGCTCCTCCAGCACCGCCAGAGGGAGCACGATGTGGTTGTCCTCAAAGGACTCCAGCGCATAGGGAGCCTGAATCAGCACATTGGTATCCAGCACATAGGTTTTCTGCATGATCTGTCCAGCCTTTCCAGTTTGATCGCGGCAGGGCATAAAAACAGCAGGGACAGCCCGCGCGCATGTGCACGCAGGCCATCCCTGCTCTCGGGAAGCGGCAGGATGCATGCCTGGAATGCGTTTCTCTCCTCCGGCCATTGCATCGCCCCCCGTACTCTGTCTGCCTGATTGAAAGTATACGGGCTGGGTATGTGGGCTGCTACCCTGTATTTGTAAAGATTTGATATCGGGGCCTCACCCGCGGCGCGGCTCCGCATGATGTTGCTAAAAGCCAATTTATGAGAAATGGGCAAGGCTGGTCCTGCTCAGCACCTTTTCAGCCACAGGAACCCGTATCCGGGCAGGGTCAGGGCTCCGCCCTCCATCTTCTGTCCGCTCACCAGATCGGTCATCGTCCCCTCCGTACAGGCGGCGGTCTGAGGATGCTCCGAGAAGTTGAAGAGGGCGATCAGCTCCTCCCCGCCATACCGGCGGCGGATGGCCAGGACCGATCCGTTCTGGGCGTCCAGCAGGCCCGTCTCCGCGTCGGCCCGGAAGGTCTGCTCCTTCCCCCGGATGGTCTCCAGCCGCCGCAGACCCTGGAAGATCCGACCGGGGACGGTACTCTCATCCCGGCACAGGGCCGCCTGATCCCACTGGAAGTTGCCCCGGTGGACATAACGGCTGTCGTCAAACTTGGCCGGATCGCCGTGATAGTTGTAGTCGTTCAGCTGTCCCAGCTCATCGCCGCTGTACAGGACCGGAATGCCGCTCTGGGAGAACATCCAGGCGTGAAGCATCAGATCACAGCGGATCGCCCGCTCCAGGGCCTCGGCATCGCCGCTGACCAGGGCGCTCTCCACACCGCAGAGGGAGGCGGTGGTGCCGCACAGACGGGCGTCCCCCAGGCGGGGGTCGTCGTTGTAGAGCTCCCCCCGGGACCAGCTGCCCGGCCATCGGCCGGTAAACCAGTCGTTGAGATATTTCTTGTGGGGGACCTCCTCCTCGCCCTGCCACCGGGCCAGCCAGGGGTAGTCCAGGCCCCAGCCGATGTCGTCGTGGCAGCGGAGGTAGTTCTGGAACAGATAACTCCGGGGCAGGGCAAAGACCTGCTCCATCTGGTGGCGGAGCAGCCCCACATCCCGGGTAGCCACCGTGTTCCAGGTGGTGCACATGGTGGTCACATTGTAGAGCATATCGCACTCAGGCCGCTCCGGCGTACCGAAGTAGGGCGCAACCTTGGAGGGCTCCATGACCACCTCGCCCAGCAGCAGCACGCCGGGGCACACCACCTGGCAGGCCAGGTGGATCAGCCGCACCAGGGTGTGTACCTGGGGCAGATTGCGGCAGTTGGTGCCCAGCTGCTTCCAGATGTAGGGCACTGCGTCCAGCCGGATCACATCCATGCCCCGATTGGCCAGATACAGCAGATTCTCCGTCATGTCGTTGAAGACCATGGGGTTGCTGTAATTGAGATCCCACTGGAAGGGGTAGAAGGAGGTCATGACCACCTGGTTACAGTCGGGCAGATAGGTAAAGTTTCCCGGCGCGGTGGTGGGGAACACCTGGGGCACCGTCCGCTCGAACTGGTTGGGGATGTCCCAGTTGTCATAGAAGAAATAGCGGCTTCTGGCTACCGGGTCCCCCGCCCGGGCGGCCTTGGCCCAGGGGTGCTCCTCGCTGGTGTGGTTGAGCACAAAGTCCAGGCACAGGGCAATACCCTCCCCCCGGCAGGCGTCGGCCAGGGCCTCCAGATCCTCCATGGTACCCAGATCAGGGCGCACTTTGCGGAAGTCGGACACGGCATAGCCGCCGTCGCTCTTCCCCTCCGGGGAGTCCAGCAGGGGCATCAGATGGAGATAGTTAATGCCGCACTCCTTCAGATAGGGCAGCTTCTCCTCCACGCCCCGCAGCGTACCGGCGAAGCAGGAGGGATAGAGCATCATGCCCAGCATCCCGCTGGAGCGGCACCAGTCCGGGTCGGCCTGCCGCTTCTCATCCTGCCGCCGCAGGGCGGGCTTCCGCTCTTCCAGAGAGCGCTCCAACATTCCAAGGAAATAGGAGAAGGCCTCCTCATTCCGTCCGTAGAGTGAGACAAAAAGGTTCCACATCTCCTCGCGGCAGGGCTGAAGCCGCGCCTCAAACAGCTCCCGGTTCTTCACTTTACGGCCTCCTCCCTTTCGCCGGTCACCTCATCCAGCACCGGCATAGCGGGAATCGCCCCGGGCCGGGTGCAGGTCAGGGCGGCGGCCCGGTTGGCAAAGTCCAGCTCACCCTCCAGTTTCTCCGGCGTAAGCCCCTCCAGGCCGCCGGACAACACCAGACGGGACAGCAGCGCCCCCAGGAAGGTGTCCCCGGCACCGTTGGTGTCGGCCACCTGGACGGTCCGGGCCGCCACCTGGCCGGTGGAAGTCCCCAGACGATAGAAGCAGCCGCCCTCGCCCAGGGTGACCACGATGAGCGGGGTCCCGTACTGCTCATAGAGGGAGCGGGTGCCCGCCTCCAGATCCCGGCTGCCGGTGAGCAGCTCCAGCTCCTCCTCCGCTACCTTGAGCACATGGCACAGGGACAGAGGCTCCTTCATCCGCTCCACGGCGGTCTCCTGGTCGGGCCACAGGTTGGCCCGGTAGTTGGGGTCATAGCTGAGGAGGATCCCCAGCTCTCCGGCCCGCCGGGCCGCCCCCAGAGTGGCGCTCCGGGCGGGCTCCGCCGTCAAGCTCACGGAACCGAAGTGGAGGAATACGGGCCTCTCCGCATAGGCCTCCACGGCCTGCACGGCCTCCTCCCGTGTGAGCTGGGTATCTGCGCCGGGGGTGCGGTAAAAGGCAAAGCTCCGCTCCCCGGCGGCATCCACACTGACCACCGCCAGGGTGGTCAGGTCCTTTTCGCTCTCATATAGTCCCGACACGTCCACCTGGTTGCGGGTAAGGGTCTCCTGGATGGACGCGCCGAAGGCGTCCCGGCCCACCTTGCCGATAAAGGCCGCCTTGGCTCCCAGCCGTGCGGCGGCTACCGCTACGTTGGCGGGAGCGCCGCCGGGAAAGGCGGCATAGTGGCGGATGTGAGCGGAGTCCTCGGCGGTCTGCGTCAGGTCAATGAGGGCCTCGCCCACCGTTACGATTTCTGGCATGATCTTCCACCTTCTTCTCTCAAATTACGATATGGTATGGGAGTCCTCCTCCTGAGCCGGGTCCTGGGGGGCAGGGCAATAGTCCCGCAGCAGGGTGCGCAGGAAGAAGTTGGACAGCAGGCAAGGGACGGAGAAACCCAGCACCAGCATGTACACCAGGCTGATGGGCAGCTCCAGAATACCGAACAGGAGCAGGCCGTACCCCGTCACCGCGGCCACAATGGGCCGGAGGGGCTTCCCCAGCCCCAGGGTCAATGCCATCCGAAGGGCGGGTTTCAGCTCCATGCCCGTGCTCATGGCGCCGTACAGGCAGCCCGATGTGAGCAGAGTCACCAGCAGGATGGTGGAGCACACCAGGAAGGGGGCCAGCATCACCAGGTTCCGAGTAGCCTGCATCAAATAAAACCAGGCGCCGAAGCCAGAGGCCACCATAGGGACGGCGGTCAGGAAAAATGCGCCGTAGGACCGCTTCCAGTTGACACGGAAGGCGGTGCGGTAGTCATAGACGCACAGCACCGGCTGGTCCAGAACCATCTTCCGGATCACCTGATTCATGGCGAAGATGGCCGGAGGAATGGTGACTACCGGGATACAGGAGACGAAAAACAGCAGATTCAGAAGAAAGATGGTCCCCGCCTCCAGCTGGACGATCTGGAGCAGGCGGGCCGGACCGGTTTTTTCCGGCTCATCCGGGCGGATGCCCGGCCCCGGGGTATTGTAGTCTCTCTGAAAAAACAAACGTATCCCTTCCCTTCTCCATATCCTTATCAGCGAACATATCATACCCTGCCGGACAATTCAATAGCAATAAACTGATGGTATGGGTAATTTAATGATATATTCATTTTTGAGGGGTTCAACATCATCTTTTTACCGGCAGCATCAATATTTTACTATTGCGCAGGAGCAGCGCCCATGCTATCCTAGGTGCCAAAGGAGCCCTTTGGGCACGATCCGGTCGGAAGGCCGGTCGATATCATCAATAAATTACCTGTTCGGTCATATGAAAACAATGGAGGTCAAGGATCATGGCAAGCATTACGTTCAAGCACGTCAATAAAACCTACCCCGGCAATGTGACCGTTGTCCCCGATCTGAATCTGGAGATCCAGGACAAGGAGTTCGTGATCCTGGTGGGTCCCTCTGGCTGCGGCAAATCCACCACCCTGCGGATGATCGCCGGTCTGGAGGACATCACCAGCGGCGAGCTGTACATCGGCGACCGGTTGGTCAACGATGTGGCGCCCAAGGACCGGGATATCGCCATGGTCTTTCAGAACTACGCCCTCTATCCCCACATGACGGTGTACAAGAACATTGCCTTTGGCCTCATCCAGCAGAAGGTGCCCAAGGACGAGATCGACCGCCGGGTCCATGAGGCGGCCCGGGCCCTGGATCTGGAGGGCCTGCTCAACCGCAAGCCCAAGGCCCTCTCCGGCGGCCAGCGGCAGCGCGTCTCCCTGGGTCGTGCCATGGTGCGCAAC
>DYBS01000153.1 GCA_019418525.1 Clostridiales bacterium | reverse complement strand
ATCTCCGACATCTCCCACCAGACCAAGACTCCGGTAGCCAATCTGCAGCTCTACGCCCAGCTGCTCTCGGAACAACCTCTCACCTCCCAGGGAAAGGACTGTGCCGCCGCCATCTCCGCCCAGGCGGAAAAGCTCCAGACGCTCATCGAGGCATTGGTCAAGACCTCCCGGCTGGAAACGGGGATCCTGGCCCTCCACCCCCAGCCCGGCGAGATTACCCCAGTGGTGGAGCGTGCCGCCGCCCAGTATGCCCCAAAGGCGGCGGAGCGGGACGTTGCCCTGACCCTTGGACCGCATTCAGGCTCCGCTGTCTTTGACCCCAAGTGGACAGAGGAGGCGGTGTGCAACCTGCTGGACAACGCCGTGAAGTATACGCCCGCCGGCGGAGCGGTAACCGTGGAGGTCAGAAACTATGAGCTGTTCTCCGCCATTCGGGTGAGCGATACTGGACCGGGCATCTCCGAGGGGGAGCAGGCCAAAATCTTCGGGCGCTTTTACCGTGCTCCCGGTGCTTATCAGGCCGAGGGCGTGGGCATCGGCCTCTATCTCACCCGGCAGATTGCGGAGAAGCAGGGCGGCTATGTGAAGGTAGAGAGCATACCCGAGATGGGAAGTACTTTCTCCCTGTATTTACCACGGCAATAAAATATCATGAATAGAAAGAGGTTCTAAATGGAAAATACGGAATTGTTAGATGGATATTCACATCCAGATGAAGTCGGAGCATTGTTTCAGGAGTATACCCAGGCATTGTTAGATGAAAATCCAGCCTTCTCCGGCTACCTGGCCCAGCAGAATTATGTGCATGAACTGGCTCACTTGGAAGAAAAGTACGGCCGCCCAGCAGGCCGTCTGTACCTGCTGAGGTATCAGGGCCAAGCAGCCGGCACAGTCGCATTACGGAAAATCGATGAAACCCACTGTGAACTGAAACGTCTGTATGTCCGCCCCACATTTCGTGGGCACAGGCTTGCGGAGTACTTGGTGCACACCGTGTTGCAAGACGCAATCCACGAGGGTTATCAGCAGATGCTTCTGGATACCTTTCCTTTTTTAACTGGTGCCATTATGCTATACCGGAAACTGGGGTTTTATGAGGTCCCCTCCTACAATGGCTCTCCTATGAAAGAATTGATTTATATGGCCCGTGACCTTCCCTGAAGTTGTGTCAAAACTGTCATATTCTCGAAAGTACCAGGACAGATTTCCATGCTAAAGTCTGTATTGTCAAAAGACGGTACAGACTTTTTCTTTGGAGGCGAGCAGTCATGACAATCTTGCAGACCCATGATCTGAAAAAATACTATGGCTCCGGGGACACCCAGGTAAAGGCTCTAGACGGCGTGGACCTGAGCATCGAACAGGGCGAGTTTGTGGCCATTGTGGGCACCTCCGGCTCCGGCAAGTCCACTTTGCTCCACATGCTGGGCGGGCTGGACCGGCCGACTTCCGGTACCGTCACCGTGGACGGCAGGGATATCTTTGCTCTGAAGAACGAGGCCCTGACCATCTTCCGTCGGAGGAAAATCGGCTTCGTCTTCCAGTCCTATAATCTGGTGCCGGTGCTCAGCGTGTGGGAAAACATTGTCCTGCCGGTGGAGCTGGATGGTGCCAAGGTGGATGAGGCCTATGTGCAGGAGGTTATCGCCACCCTGGGGCTGGAAAAGAAACTCACCAATCTCCCCAACCAGCTCTCCGGCGGCCAGCAGCAGCGGGTGGCCATCGCCCGGGCTCTGGCCACCAAGCCCGCCATTCTTCTGGCTGATGAGCCCACCGGCAACCTGGACAGCAAAACCAGCCAGGATGTGCTCAGCCTGATGAAGGTGACGGGGCAGAAGTTCGCCCAGACCATGGTGATGATCACCCATAATGAGGAGATCGCCCAGATGGCCGACCGGATCGTCCGCATCGAGGACGGACGGATCGTGACGCGGTAAGGAGGAGATCATGATGAAAGTCTCCAACCGCGGCTGCATCCGCCGTCTGAGCCTCCGGACACTGCTGGCAAATCGCACCCGAAATCTGGTGGCGGTACTGGCCATCGCCCTGACGGCGGTGCTCTTCACATCCCTGTTCACCATTGCCCTCTCCATCAACGAGGGAATCCAGCAAAACAACTTTCGCCAGGCTGGGGGCTGGTCCCACGGCACCTTCAAATACCTCACCGAGGAACAGTTTGAGGAGTTGAAGGACGATCCTCTCATCGAGTCCTGGGGGCTTCGGCGGTTCGTGGGGATGCCCACAGAAGTGCCCTTCAACAAATCCCATGTGGAGATCGGTTACTCCGACGCCAACCAGGCCCACTGGGGCTACTGCGATCCCATCGAGGGCCGTCTGCCCCAGGAGGGGACCGACGAGGCAGCCACCGACACCCATGTGCTGAACCTGCTGGGAGTGGAGCCGGAGATCGGTGCAAAATTCACTGTCACCTTTGAGGTGGACGGCCATACCACCACACAGGCCTTCACTTTAAGCGGCTGGTGGGAGTATGACGAGGCGGTGGTGGCAAACCATATCCTCATTCCCGAAAGCCGGGCGGACGCTATCCTGGCAGAAGTGGGTGTCACCCCGCCGGGCAGCGACGGCATGACCGGCAGTTGGAACCTGAATGTGATGCTGAAGCATGGCGCCCGCTCCATTGCCGCTGACCTGGAGGAGATTTTAGCCAACCACGGCTATCAGTCGGAGACACCGGGAGAAAACTATATTTCCACCGGCGTCAACTGGGGTTACACCGGGGCGCAGCTCTCTGATAAGCTGGACCCCACCGTGGCGGCCATCATTGTGGGGGTACTGCTCCTCATTCTGCTCACCGGGTACCTCATCATCTACAATGTGTTCCAGATCTCCGTGGCGGGGGACATCCGCTTCTACGGCCTGCTGAAAACCATCGGCACCACGCCCCGGCAGCTCCGGCGGATCATCCGCACCCAGGCGCTGCTTCTCTCCCTCGTCGGCATTCCCATTGGACTGCTGCTGGGCTGGCTGCTGGGCGGCGTGCTCACCCCCGTCATTGTCGCACGCCTCGATGGGGTGACCAGTGTGGTCTCGGTAAGCCCACTCCTCTTTGCGGGCTCGGCCCTCTTTGCCCTGGTGACGGTGCTCATCTCCTGCCGCCGCCCCGGCCGCCTAGCCGGTAAGGTCTCTCCGGTGGAAGCGGTGCGCTATACCGAGGGCAAGGCGCTGAAACAGAAGTCCAGGCGAAAGGGCAAAGGGGTCTCCCTTTTCTCCATGGCCTGGGCCAATCTTGGCCGCAGCCGGGGTAAGACCTTCCTCACCGTGCTGTCCCTGACCCTGGCCGTGGTGCTGCTGACCCTGACCGTGACCTTCACCAACGGCTTTGACATGGACAAATATGTGTCCAGCTTCACCGCCAGCGACTTTATCCTGGCCGACGCGGGCCAATTCCAGACCGGCGGGGACGGCTTCAACGACGAGATGGGGGTGCCGAAGGAGGTCATCGCCGCCGTGGACGCCCAGGGCGGCATCGCCGGGAGCGGCCGCGTGTACGGCAAGACCGCTCCGGCGCTGGAGTTCGTCACTGAGGAATACTATCGCTCCATGTGGGGACGCTGGAACACCCAAGAACAGCTGGACAGCATGGTAACCTTCAAAGATCGCACTGAGGACGGCCTTTTAGCGGATCGGGTACAGCTCTACGGCATGGAGCCCTTCGCGCTCAGCCATCTGACGGTGCTGGAAGGGGACCTGTCAAAGCTCAACGACCCCAACGGCAATCTTGTTGCCGCCGTGTACAGTACTGATGACTACGGCAACCCAGAGATGAGCAGCCACTGGGCCCGGCTGGGAGATACGGTGACCATCCGCTATGTGGAGGAATTTGAATACTATAATCCAAACACCGGCGAGGTTTACGGTTCCTTGGAGAATGTTCCCGAAGGTGCCCCTTACGCCGAGCGGGCGATCAAGTACCGTGACGTGGATTACACCGTGTCCGCCCTGGTGACGGTGCCATCCGCCCTGAGCTACCGCTATTACGGAGCCGACGAGTTCGTTATGGGGGCGGAGACTTTTATCCGGGATACAGGCACCGACTCCGTCATGTACTATGCCTTCGATACCACAAACGAGGCCAACGCCGCCATGGAAGCCTTTCTCAAGGACTACACAGAGAACGAGAATCCTCAGTTTGACTACGAGAGCAAGGCTACCTATGCCGGGGAATTTGAGAGCACCCGAAGCATGTTCCTCCTGCTGGGGAGCGCTCTCAGCTTCATCGTCGGGCTGGTGGGTGTGCTCAATTTCTTCAACGCCATCCTCACGGGCATCACCGCCCGCCGCCGGGAGCTGGCCGTGCTCCAGTCCATCGGTATGACGGGGCGGCAGCTACGGACCATGCTGGCCCTGGAGGGACTGTTCTATACGGTCGGTGCAGCGCTTCTAGCTCTGGTATTGGTTGTAGTCACTGCACCATTTGTTGGGCCCGGCCTCAACGGGCTGATCTGGTTTTTCACCTACCGCTTCACCATCTGGCCCATTGCCGTGGTGCTGCCTCTGTTCGGTGCTCTGGGTGTCCTCATCCCAGTGTTCAGTTGCTGCGCCGCCCAGCGCTATTCCGTGGTGGAGCGCCTGCGGCAGGAATAAAATACAGAGCCCCAAACAAGCCAACCGCAAGCGACATTTGCTTGCGGTTGGCTTGTTTCCTTTCTTACAGCATTTACTGTATCATTGTATAGTTCTTAGTCAACTGTGTGCCGGGTTTCCTTCCCTTTCTTTTCATTGTCATAGCAATGCGGCCGAAGCAGTTTGGGATAGAAATAACCCGCTTTGAATCTGTACTGGATCCCAAACGGGTTATTCTTTGTATAGGCGTGTTAAAAAGTGATACGCCTGACTTGAAAAAACACCTTGCTTCTCGCCCTCGCCAGAGGTACAATACCCCAAACCTGAACATGAAAGAGAACCCTTCTAACCAGGTAACGGCAGTTTTACTGCACCTGGTCAAGAAGGGCTCTCTGACCACATGTGAGACCACAGACAGGGGCGTAGTACACGGAAACAGCGGAAATAAGAGTGTTAAAAAGTAATTGCTTTGGAGCGAAAATAACTATAAATCGCTAGAAACAACTACAAAAAATGCCAAGAACCTCTTTGGGAGCTTCCACATCGTGAACGACTCCCTCTCCGCTTCCCTCCCTGACTACGACGACGGCAACTGGAGCTCTTATGCCGGGAAGCGGGTCCTCTGGGGCGTGAAAACCGGCGATTACTATGACTTCCCCGGACTGCCGGGCAAAAATTGCTTCCTGGAGTGGCTCTATGAGGGCGGCGAGCCCTGTCTCAGCTCCTGCTCCCAGCTGGCGGACACCTTCCTCACCGTGGGAGACAAGCAGTCCATCACCGCCACCCTCTACTCCTCCTCGGAGCTCCTGCGCTTTTTCCGGGTATACCAGACCACCGACGGGCGGATCTACCTGGACGGCAGCGGCAACGGGTATTCCGGCGTCGGCGGCGGCTTCGCCGTCACCGAGGACCGGACCTGGACCGAGCGGAGCGGGGACGCCATCACCCGGGAAGAGTCCTTCCACATCAAAGTGTCGGTGGAGGAGCCCCCGGCAGTCACCCAGGCGGTGGTCAAGTGTTTTGATGCCGGGGACGCTCTGCTGGACGAACAGACCTTTGACGGCAGCGGTGAGGAGGTCCAGGTGGCCCTCCCCACAGGCACGGCCTGGGTC
>DYBS01000152.1 GCA_019418525.1 Clostridiales bacterium | reverse complement strand
GCCCTGGACCGGCTCCTCAAGACCAACAACTTCCCCGAGTTCACCGGCCGGGTCTGCCCCGCCCTCTGTGAGGCGGCCTGCACCTGCGGGCTCCACGGCGAAGCGGTCACCACCAAGGAAAATGAGCTGGGAATCATCGAGGACGCCTGGGCGTCGGGGCTCATGAGCCCCAGGCCCCCCAAGACCCGCACCGGCAAGAAGGTGGCGGTGGTGGGCTCCGGCCCCTCCGGTCTCGCCTGCGCCGACCAGCTCAACCACCGGGGCCACACCGTCACGGTCTTTGAGCGGGAGGACCGCCCCGGCGGCCTTCTGATGTACGGCATCCCCAACATGAAGCTGGAGAAGGCCGTGGTCCAGCGCCGCCTGGACAAGATGACCGCCGAGGGCGTCACCTTCCGCACCGGCGTGGACGTGGGCAGGGACCTGGACCCCCAGGAGCTGCTGGAGGAGTACGACGCGGTGGTGCTCTGCTGCGGCGCGGCCAAGCCCCGGGACCTGGCCGTTCCGGGCCGGGAGGCCTCCGGCATCTGGTTCGCCGTAGACTTCCTCAAGGAGACCACCCGGAGTCTGCTCAGCACCGGTCTGGCCGAGGGCACCTTCCCCTCCGCCAAGGGCAAGCACGTGGTGATCGTGGGCGGCGGCGACACCGGCAACGACTGCGTGGGCACCTGCATCCGCCACGGCTGTGAGAGCGTTATCCAGCTGGAGATGATGCCCAAGCCCCCCGATGAGCGGGCCGAGAACAACCCCTGGCCGGAGTGGCCAAGGGTGTGCAAGACCGATTACGGTCAGGAGGAGTGCATCGCCGTCTTTGGCCGCGACCCCCGCATCTACCAGACCACGGTGGCCGAGCTGATCTCCGACGAGAACGGCGCCCTCCAGGCGGTGCGCACCGTGAAGCTGGACAAGTCCCTCAAGCCGGTCCCCGACTCGGAGGAGGTCATTCCCTGCGAGCTGCTCCTCATCGCCGCCGGGTTCCTGGGCCCCCAGGACTACCTGCCCCAGGCGCTCAATCTGGAGCGGACCCCCCGCTCCTGCGTCCAGACCCCCGAGGGGAGCTACCGCACCAGCCACCCCAAGGTTTTTGCCGCCGGCGACATGCGCCGGGGCCAGTCCCTGGTGGTGTGGGCCATTCGGGAGGGCCGGGAGGCCGCCCACGAGGTGGACGAATTCCTGATGGGCCGTACCAACCGCTGAAAAGATGGGAGCCCCGCGCAATGCGCGGGGCTCCCGTTCTTTGTTTAATCCTTGTGGTCTTCGGCAATCTCGCCGCTGCGGAAGGCGTAGAGCAGCGCCATCAGGTCGTCAATCTGCTCCTGAAGGTGGCGGCCCACGTCGGTGCCGGCGATCTTCATGCGGGACTCCAGGCGCTCAAACACCACCGAAGTGGAGGCGATATCCTGGTTCTCCCGGATGGCGTTGGCCCGGCCCACAAAGGGCTCGTGGGACACCAGACGGAAGCAGGTGGAGTTGTAGATAAGGGTGTAGCCGGCGATGCCGGTGGTCTTTTGGTAGGCCTTGCAGAAGCCGCCGTCGATGACCAGCAGCTTGCCGCCGCCCTTCATGGGGCTCTCGCCCTTCTTGGACTTCACCGGGATGTGACCGTTGATGATGTGGCAGTGGGGGCCCTCCAGCCCGAACTCCTTCAGGATCTTGTCGCAGATGCTGGGGTCGTTGTAGAGCTGGTAGTAGGCGTTCTTGGGCTCCACCCAGATGGATTCATCGGCGATGAAGCGCCGCTCGAAGGTGGTCATCTGGTCCCGGCCGAAGATGGGGCTGTTGCGCCCGGCCCACAGGAACCACAAAAAGTCCATGCCGAACTGCCGCTCAGGAGAGCCCGGCTTGTTGTAATAGGCCCGGCGGGCGGTCAGGTCCGCATAGTCCAGAAACGCCTTGCCGTACAGATCGTCACAGCCGATGGAGAAGTGCATGAACTCCCCGTCCTCCGTCATGGGGATGCAGCCGTGGAAGAGGAGGTTGCCGTTAAAGACCTTATAGAGGCTGCCCTTGGAGTAGAGGAAGCGGATGTGCCGCTGGAGCTTTTCGCTGTGGCGGAAGGAGCGGGTGAGCTGGTCGATGAGGGTGCTCTCCTCCTCAGTGAGGGCGTAGGGGTCGTTCCGGTCCACCGTGGGGAAGTCGGTGTCCAGCATGGGGTAGGTGATCCCCTTGATGGTGATGCACTGGTTCTCGTAGTCCACCTTGTCCAGCAGCAGGCGGTCGTCCATGCCGAAGCAGGGGTTGCGCAGGATCTTCTGGCCCTCCAGCTTGAAGAGGATCATGGTGATGGCCTTGTGCATCCGGGCGGCCAGGAGCTTATCCTTCTCGGTGTAGTGGGCCTCGTCCTCGTTGGTGAGCTTGACGGCGAACTGGTCCACATTGCAGTCCTTGTACACCTCATTGGCGAAGACGGACAGGGGGCGCAGGGAGATGCCGTATCCGGTCTCGATGACCTCCAGGTTGTTGTAGCGCAGGGAGTTGGCCAGCACGGTAGCCACCAGGGTGCGGGAGCCGGAGGCGGCGCCCATCCAGAGGATGTCGTGGTTGCCCCACTGGATGTCCACGCTGTGGTAATCCATCAGGGAATCCAAAATCATGTCGGCGCCGGGGCCCCGATCGAAAATATCGCCCACCAGGTGCATGTGGTCCACCGCCAGGCGCTTGATGAGCTCACAGAGCTGGATGAGGAAATTGGAGGCCCGGTCGATGTCGATGATGGTGGAGATGATGTTCTCATAGTAGTCCCGCTTGTCGGTGTCCTCGTAGTGGGTGTGGATCATCTCGTCGATGATGTAGGCGTACTCCTTGGGCATGGCCTTACGGACCTTGGAGCGGGTGTACTTGGAGCTGACCTCCCGGCACATCTCAATGAGGCGGTGGAAGGTGATGCGGTACCACTCCCGCATGTCCGCCGTCTCCCGCTCGATCTCCTCCAGCTTCTCCTGGGGGTAGTAGATGAGGGTAGCCAGCTGGTCCAGATCGGCCTTGGACACGGTGGTGGCAAATAGGAGATCCAGCTTCTCCCGCACCACGCCGGAGGCCGAATTGAGAATGTGGAGAAACGCCTCGTGTTCGCCGTGGACGTCGGAGATGAAGTGCTCGGTGCCCTTGGGCAGGTTCAAGATGGCCTGGAGGTTGATGATCTCGCTGCTGGCGGCCTGGACATTGGGGTACTGACGGGCCAGCATCTTGAGATAGTGCAGGTCTTTTTCATTGTATGTCTTGCTCGGCTTCATGCAGGGGCCCCCTTCTATGGAGTTGGATGAATCCATTATCCCACGTTCCCCAATGACTTGCAAGGGGGGCGCTCTTGATAAGTTTTTCACAAAATCCGCTCCCTCTCGTGCTATGCAGCCGGCATATTTTTTTCTTTCCCCATTTGTGCTATCTTAGAGATATCCAAACAAAGGAGGGATTTTTATGCAGTGTACCTCGGAACTCCACGGCACCGCCACCCTGGTGGGTACCTGGTCCCAGGAGGCCATGGACGCGCTCAACCAAGTGGGCGAGATCTGGTCCTCCATCACGGACGGCTATGGCTGGGATCAGCTGTCCATGGGGACCTTTTCCCCGGAACAGCAGACCGTCCCCATCTCCGGCTCCCCCAACGGCCTCGCCGGCAGCGCCCTCTGGGCCGCTTGGAACGACTGGTTTTACAAGGCCGCCAAGGAGAAGGCCCCGGAGGCGCATCAGGCGCTGATCCGCCATATGGCGGAGAAACACCTGTCGCTCTTTCTCTACTTCCTGGAGGAAAACGAATATGAGGGCGAGCTGACCGGCGAAACCGGCTGCGGGCTCATCACCAGCGACGGAGCGGACCTGAGCTGGGACAAGATCCCTTCGGAGGAATTGGAAGCGCTGCTCCTCCGCCGCCGGGAGACCGGATTTTATGAGATCTATGAGAGCTACTTTCAGGAGGAAGACGAGGAATAACGAGATGGGCGTATGAGCCATCCCGCAAAAAATCCGGCCCGCACATCCAGTGGATGCGCGGGCCGGATCTCCTCTTTGTTAGTTCAAAAAGTCCTTCAGCTTCTTGGAGCGGGAGGGGTGGCGGAGCTTCCGCAGGGCCTTGGCCTCGATCTGGCGGATACGCTCACGGGTAACGTTGAACTCCTTGCCCACTTCCTCCAAGGTGCGGGTGCGGCCGTCCTCGATGCCGAAGCGCAGCTTCAGCACCTTCTCCTCCCTGGGGGTCAGGGTGGACAGCACGTCCACCAGCTGCTCCTTCAGCAGGGTAAAGCTGGCGGCCTCGGAAGGCTCGCTGGCGTCCTCGTCGGGGATGAAGTCGCCCAGGTGGGAGTCCTCCTCCTCGCCGATGGGGGTCTCCAGGGAGACCGGCTCCTGGGCGATCTTCAGGATCTCCCGCACCTTGTCCACCGGCATGTTCATCTCGGCGGCGATCTCCTCGGGAGTGGGGTCGTGGCCCAGCTCCTGGAGGAGCTGGCGGGAGACCCGAATGACCTTATTGATGGTCTCCACCATATGGACGGGGATGCGGATGGTACGGGCCTGGTCGGCGATGGCCCGGGTGATGGCCTGCCGGATCCACCAGGTGGCGTAGGTGGAGAACTTATAGCCCTTGGTGTAGTCGAACTTCTCCACGGCCTTGATGAGGCCCAGGTTGCCCTCCTGGATGAGGTCCAGGAACAGCATGCCCCGGCCCACATAGCGCTTGGCGATGGACACCACTAGGCGGAGGTTGGCCTCGGCCAGGCGCTGCTTGGCGGCCTTGCCCCGCTTGATGGCCTTGCGGATCTCCGCCTCCGCCTCGGGGTCCAGCGGGTACTCCTCGCCGTTCTTGCGGGCCTTCTCGATCTCGGCCCACTGCTCCTCGGCGGCGGCGCCAGCGCCCATGTCCTGGGCCAGACGCACCTCCTCATCGGGGGAGAGCAGGTTCACCTTGCCGATCTCCTTCAGATACATGCGCACCGGGTCGTCGATGCCGAAGGAGTCCACCAGGGTGTTGGGGTCCACCATCTCCTCCTCGGGGATCTCCTCCAGCTCCTCCATGGGGGGGACGATGTCGTCGTTCAGGTCGGGCAGATAGTCCTCGCCGGCGGTGTCGATGCCCAGATTCTCCAGGGTATCGTAGATCTTGTCCATCTGGTCGCTCTCGAGGTTCAGGTTCTCCAGCACGTCCATGAGCTCGCCGGCGGAGAGCTTGCCCTTCTTCTTGCCCCGCTCAATGAGTTCGCTGAGCTTCTCCGCGCCGGGGACGCCCTCCACCACCTTCATGATCTCCTGGCGGCCGGCCTCCAGCTGCTCCTCACTGGGGACGTTTTTCTCGCTTTTGGCGACGGTTACTTTCTTCTCACTCATGTACGCTTCCTCCGTAGGCTTTTTTTTCTCTGAATTTTTCCCGGGCCGCCAGCAGGGGGTCCAGTTCCCCTTCCCCGCTCCGCTTGAGGGCCTCGGTCTGAATAATGGCAATGTAATCCCTGAGCGCCTGTGCGCCGTTGGACAGGGACTCCGGCTGGTCCAGGATGGAGGCCAGATGGCTCATCTCCTGGGGCTCCAGCTCCCCGGCCAGGGTGGAGAGCTGGATCGTTCGCCCCTCCTCCATCCGCTGGCAGAACAGGGTGTACACCCTGCCCAGCAGAGGGCTGGAAAACTGCTCCGGCTTCAGGCCCAGTTCCTGCCGGAACAGGCCCGGCTCCAGGAGCATAAGCCGCAAAACTCCCTCCTCCGCCCGGGCGGAGCGGAGATTTTCATAGTGGATCCCGTAATTCTTGGGCTGG
>DYBS01000151.1 GCA_019418525.1 Clostridiales bacterium | reverse complement strand
GGGTGGGCGTCACCGTAGGCGTGGTGCTGGGCTGGGAGGCCGGGTCGCTGGTGATGAGGATGGTCTGGCTCGCCTGATCCCAGTCCACGCCGAAGCCCATCCAGTTGCCCAGATCCCGGAGCTTGAAGTAGTTGTTCTGGGCGATGGTGTAGGCCTGGATCTGCACCTGGGCGTCGTCCAGATAGATGGGGGACTGGTTATAGACCGCCGTCCGGGCCTCGCCGGAAGGGGCGGAGAGCTCCCCGCCGGCCACGGTATACGGCTCCCCGGTGAGGATGCGGATGCTCCCCGCCGCGCTGTCCCAGGTCACGTCGAACTGGGCCTGGGTGCCGGAGAGCACATAGGCGATGTCCCGGAGCTTGAAGTAATTGGTGCCGCCGCTGCCCTCAAAGACGGTGTAGGCGTCAAACTGTACCTCCCGCCCGTCCACCAGGACGCGGGAGGCATTGGAGTACGCGGTGACGTTCTGTCCCGCCGCGCTGGCGGAAAAGAGCAGACTTCCGCCCAGAGCCACACAGAGGGCCAGGGCAATTGCGATCCAACTTTTCTTCATATCGACCTCTCCTTTTTCTATTCCGTCTCCGTTACTGGGGGCGGCCCTCAAAATAATCCCGGGTCTGTCGGGCATTGTGCATGACCTCGTCCCGCAGGGCCTCCAGGGAGGGGAATTTCCGCTCCCCCCGCAGACGCTTGTAGAACTCCATGCGGATGTTCTGCCCGTACAAATCCCCGTGGAAATCCAGAATAAACCCCTCGGCGTTGACCCGGTTGCCGTCGTCCACGGTGGGCCGGGTGCCCACATTGGTCACCGCCATGTGGGTCTCGCCCCCCTCGAAGCACACCTTACAGGCGTACACGCCATAGGCAGGCACCAGCACCCCGGTGGGGAACTGGAGGTTCACCGTGGGAAAGCCCAACGTGGAGCCCAGGTGCTTGCCCCGGGCCACGGTGTTGGTCAGGGTGTGGGGGTGGCCCAGGAACTCCATGGCCCGCTCCATCTCCCCCTGTGCCACTAGAGTGCGGATGTACGTGGAGGAGACGGTGCGGCCATCCACCTCCACCTTGGGGATGATGTCGCACCCGATGCCCAGCTCCCGGCAGGTCTCCTGCAGGCGCTGGGGATCTCCCTCACCCTTGTAGCCGAAGTGGAAGTCGTGGCCCGCCACCAGGTAGACCGCGCCGTGCTCGGCCACCAGGTAGTCGGTGATGAACTCCCGCCAGGGCATGCGCATCATGCGCTCGTCGAAATGGGCCACGATGACATCCCGGATGCCGTAGTACCGCCGCATCAGGTCCGCCCGGTCAGTGGGGGAGCTGAGCAGGGGCAGGGGGCTGCCCAGGATGCACTTTTCGGGATGGGTGTCGAAGGTCACCGCCGCCGGGACCGCGTCCAGCTCCCGGGCGCGCTCGGTCACCCGGTTCAGCAGGGCCCCGTGGCCCCGATGTACCCCGTCAAAAAAGCCCAGGGCAATGACGCGCTTTGTCTCTTGCTGATTCACTGTGTTTACACCTCAAAAAAACTCTTGATCGTGGTGAGCTGGCCCTGGCGCAGCTCCCCCAGCAGGAGGAACGCGCCGTCCGGCCCATAGACCCGGTAAGTCCCGTCCGCCCCCTCCTGGGGGAAGGCGGCGCCGTTGCGGGCGGCTTTCTCCTGCCGGTTATCCACCGTCAGGGCCGGATAGGTGGAAAAGTAGGCGTCCACCGGCAGCAGGAGGGACTGCTCCTCCCCCCGCTCCGACGCCTCGGCCACCTGCTCCAGGGTCACCGCGGTGGAGAGATCGAACCCCGCCGCCCGGGTCCGCCGCAGGGCGCTCATGCACCCGCCGCAGCCCAGGGCCTGGCCAATGTCGTGGCAGAGGGTACGCACGTAGGTGCCCTTGGAGCACGCCACCCGCAGGCGGTACTCGTCCGGCCCGGTCTGCTCCAGCACCTCCAGGGCGTGGATGGTCACCGGTCGGGGCTTGCGCTCCACCTCCACGCCCCTCCGGGCAAGCTCGTAGAGCTTCTGGCCCTTCACCTTCAGGGCGGAGTACATGGGGGGCACCTGGAGAATGTCCCCCCGGAAGGGGGCCAGGACTTCCTCCAGCTCCGCCCGACCCACTGTCACCGGCCGCTGTTCCAAGATATTGCCGGTGGTGTCCTGGGTGTCGGTGATAACGCCGAGTTTTAACCCGGCGATATACTCCTTTCCGGCTTCGGCGGCGAACTCCACCGCACGGGTGGCCCGGCCCACAAAGACCGGCAGCACCCCGGTGGCCATGGGGTCTAGGGTCCCGGCGTGGCCTACCCGCTTCTCGTGGAAGAGGCGGCGGCACCGGGCCACCACGTCGTGGCTGGTCCAGTCCACCGGCTTGTCGATGACCAGGATGCCGTTAGCCATGGTCCCGCACCTGCCGGATGGCGGCCACGATGGCCTCCTCGGCCTCGGCCAGGGAGCCCTTGGTGTTGCACCCGGCGGCAGAGGCGTGGCCGCCGCCGCCCAGCTGGGCGCAGACCTGGGTGCAGTTCACGGTGTCGCTGCGCACCGACAGCTTGCAGCCCCCCTCCGGCTTCTCCCGGATGGTGACGGAAGTGAGCACCCCCTCGATCTGGCCCAAAAAGGCGGCGATGTCCTCCAGGTCCTCCTCAGTGGCCCCGGCCTCGTCCAGCAGGGACAGGGAGATGGGTGCAATGGCCACGGTGCCGTCGTCATAGCGGTGCATCCGCTCGGTAATGAGCCTCTCCACCTGGAGCCGGGCCCAGGATTTGGTGCGGAAGTGGCGCTTGTTGAGGGCGAAGGTATCGATGCCGGTGTCCATCAGGGCCGCCACGATGCGGTGGGTCCCGGCGGTGGTGTTGCTGTACTGGAAGCAGCCGGTGTCGGTAGAAATAGCCACGTAGAGGGGCACCGCCATGGCGGGGGTGATCTCCCCCAGCTCGTGGAGGATATCATAGACCAGCTCGCCGCAGGCGGCCCGCCCGGCGTCCACACAAGTCACCTTGGCAAAGAACTCCTGAGAGGGGTGGTGGTCGATGGCCAAATCGATGCCCCGCTCCAGCCACTTCTGCCCCTCCTGGGTAAAGAGGTTGCGGGCGGCGATGTCGGTGGACACCACCGTCTCGGGCTCATAGCCCTCGGGGGCCAGATAGCCCTCCAGATAGGGGGTAAAGAGGTGGGTCTCCCCGGTGCCGGGGCAGATGTGGGCGGTCTTGCCCAGGTGGCGCAATCCCTTGCACAGGGCGGCGGCGCAGCCCACGGTGTCGCCGTCCGGGCGCTTGTGGGTCAGGATGAGATAGCGGTCGTGGGCCTTCAGAAAGGCGGCGGCCTCCTGGTAGGTGATGCTGTTCATTCCTCATCCTCCCCATCCAGGTTGATGTGGGCGTTGGCCGGGTTGGCGGGCTTGACCACCTGGGGGTCCCGCAACATGCTGAGGATGTGGGCGCCCTTGCCGATGGAGTCATCCTCCACAAAGAGGAGCTCCGGGGTGTAGCGCAGCTTCAGCGCGGAGCCCAGCTCCCGGCGCAGATAGCCGGCGGCGGACTTGAGGCCCTTCACCACTTCCTTCACGTCGCTCTTGTCCAGCACGCTGACGTAGATCTTGGAATAGCGCAGGTCGGGGGTGGTCTCCACCGCCGTGATGGACACCAGGCCGTGGACTCGGGGATCCTTCACCGTGCGGATGAGAGTGGCCAGCTCCCGCTGGATCTCCTCGTTGATGCGTCCGATGCGATTACTTGCCATACTTGTTCTCCTATCATGCAGCAAAGACCCGTCCCCTCCTCAAATGAATTGGGGACGGAACGGGTCTTTTTTAGTTGTGTGAAATGGGATATTAGACCTCAATCTGCTCCACCGCAGCGTTAAGAACATTTGCCGGTGGCAAATGTTTAGCGTAGGCCGGCGCGGCTATGCCGGGCCGGGGGCACTGAAGTAGAAGGATCAGACCTCGATCTGCTCCATCAGAAACGCCTCGATGACGTCGCCCTGCTTGATATCCTGGAACTTCTCAAAGGTGATGCCGCACTCGTAGCCGGCGGCCACTTCCTTCACGCTGTCCTTGAAGCGCTGGAGAGAGGCGATGGCACCGTCGTAGATGACCACGTTGTCCCGCAGCAGGCGCATCTGGGCGCCGCGCTGCATCTTGCCGTTGGTGACGTAGCAGCCGGCCACCATGCCCACATTGGTGATACGGAACACCTCGCGGACCTCGGCCTGGCCCAGCTCCACTTCCTTGAACTTGGGGGCCAGCATACCCTTCATGGCGGTCTCGATCTCGTTGATGCAGTCGTAGATCACCCGGTACATCCGCATATCCACCTTGTTGCGGGCGGCGGACTCCTTGGCGTTGTTGTCGGGGCGAACATTGAAGCCCACGACGATGGCGTTGGAGGTGGCGGCCAGCATGACGTCGCTCTCGTTGATGGCGCCCACCGCGCAGTGGATGACACGGACCCGGACCTCGTCGCTGGAGAGCTTCTCCAGAGAGGCCTTGACGGCCTCGGCAGAGCCCATCACGTCGGCCTTAACGATGATGTCCAGCTCCTTCATCTCGCCCTGCTTGATCTGGCTAAACAGGTCCTCCAGGGAAACCTTCTGGCCCACAGGGCCGGAGGCGGCCATCTTCTGCTCGTGCTTGCGCTGCTCCACCAGCTCACGGGCCATACGCTCGTCATCCACGGCGTGGAAGTCGTCACCGGCGTTGGGCACCTCGCTCATGCCGATGATCTCCACAGGCACGGAGGGGCCGGCCTCGGTGACCTTCTGGCCCCGGGCGTTGGTCATGGCGCGGACACGGCCCACGGCGGTACCCGCGATGATCACGTCGCCCTGGTGCAGGGTACCGTTCTGCACCAGCAGGGTGGCCACAGGGCCGCGGCCCCGGTCCAGACGGGCCTCAATGACGGCTCCGTGGGCGGAGCGGTTGGGGTTGGCCTTGAGCTCCTGCATCTCAGCGGTCAGGTTCACCATCTCCAGGAGGTTATCGATGCCCTCACCGGTCTTGGCGGAAATGGGGCAGATGATGGTGTCGCCGCCCCACTCCTCGGGCACCAGCTCGTACTTGGTGAGCTGCTCCTTGATGCGCTCGGGGTCGGCCTCAGGCTTATCCATCTTGTTAATGGCCACGATGATGGGGATCTTGGCGGCCTTGGCATGGTTGATGGACTCCACGGTCTGGGGCATGATGCCGTCGTCGGCGGCCACCACCAGGATGGCGATATCGGTGATCATGGCGCCACGGGCGCGCATGGCGGTGAAGGCCTCATGGCCGGGGGTGTCCAGGAAAGTGATCAACTTGCCGCCCACGTCCACCTGGTAGGCGCCGATGTGCTGGGTGATGCCGCCGGCCTCGCCCGCGGCCACGTGGGCGTTGCGGACATAGTCCAGCAGAGAGGTCTTGCCGTGGTCGACGTGGCCCATGACCACCACCACGGGGGGACGGGGCACCAGGTCCTCCTCCTTGTCCTCGGCGGTGTCGATGAGGCGCTCCTCGATGGTGACAATGACCTCCTTCTCCACCTTGCAGCCCATCTCCTCGGCGATGATGGCGGCGGTGTCGAAGTCGATGATGTCGCTGAGAGAGGCCATGACGCCGTTTTTCATCAGGGTCTTGACCACCTCGGCGCCGGTCTTTTTCATGCGGGAGGCCAGCTCGCCCACGCCGATCTCGTCGGGAATGAGGACCTTGACGGGGGCTTTTTTGGCGATCTCCTGCTGCAGGCGGCGCATGCGGTCCTGCTCTTCCTGCTTGCGCTTGTTGCCAAAATTGCCGCCCTTGCGCTGGTTGGCGTTGCGGCCCTGGAACTTCTGCTTGCCGGCCTGCATCTGCTTGGTCCTGTCTCTTATACACATCTGACG
>DYBS01000150.1 GCA_019418525.1 Clostridiales bacterium | reverse complement strand
CCTGGGGCTCTGCCGCGCCCCCTCCCCCGGCTTACCGGGCGGCGTCCTCTCCGGCGGCGGGACGCCCGCTGTCCAGGGAGATGGCCCGCTCCGGCACGATGGTGGAGATGGCGTGCTTGTATATGACCTGCTGCTTGCTCTCGCTGTGTACCACTACCACAAAGGCGTCAAAACCGGTGATCTGGCCCCGGATCTGGTAGCCGTTCATAAGGAACACCGTCACGTTGGCGTGGGTGCTCCGGGCGCGGAGCAGGAAGAGGTCCTGAAGGTTGTTGATTTTTTGCATAGAGCTGCACTCCTTTTCTTTCTAAGGCCGGAGGATCTTCCGGCCCTGGGATGGCTCTATGCTAACCAATAATTTCCATTTATGCCCGTGAAATCGGTCGAGTGGGGGAAATTTTTTGCCCCTCAAGCCCGCTTGAACTGCTTCTCCAGCTCTTTCCGGGTCAGCTCAATGGCCACCGGGCGGCCGTGGGGGCAGTATTTCACCTCGCCCCGCATCACGGCTCCGGCCACCTTCTCCAGCTCCTGGGGGCCGTTCTTCTGGCCCCCCTTGATGGCCGCCTTGCAGGCCATGGTGTGCATCAGCGCGTCCCGGGCCGCCGCCGGGTCGGCCCGCCCGGTGGTGAGCAGCTCCCCGGCCAGGGACGTGAGGGTGGGCTGGATGTCCCCGGTGTCCAGGTAGTCCGGGCACTGGCGGACGATGAGGCTGCCGCCCCCGAAGTCCTCCACCTCAAAGCCGAAGCGCCCCAGCAGAGGCAGGTTCTCCAGCAGAATGGCTCCCTCCTCGGCGGTGGGGGTGAAGATCACCGGGGTGAGCAACATCTGGCACATGGGGGTGTACCCCTCGGCCTTGAGCTTGTCGAAATTCATCCGCTCGTGGGCGGCGTGCTTATCGATGAGGAGGACCTTGTCCCCCTGCTCCACGATGATGTAGGTATTGAGCACCTCTCCGGCCACCCGCCAGGGCTCCGGCTCGGGGGTGGGAGCGGGTTCCGGCTCAGGGACCGGCACAGGCTCCGGCTCCGGCATGGGCTGGGGTTTTGGTTCCGGCGCAGGGGTAGCTTGTTCCGGCGGACGGATCGGTTCCGTCCGCACGGGAACATGGATCTCCGTCCGCACCGGCGGGGAGATAAACTTCTCCTCCCGCTCTGCCGGGCGGGACACCGCCGGAGAGGGCACTGGGGGCGTTTGGATGTTCGCCGGGCGCTCCGCGGTTCGGGGGATGGTAAAGTCCCGGAGAGGAGCCCGCCCCAGCCGCTCCAGGGCAGACAGTCCGGGGCGGACCGGCTGCTTTTTGGCGGCGGGTTTTGCCTCTGTCTCCGCCATGGAGCGGTACTGCTCCGCCGTCATGGTGCGGAAGGCGGTCTGGTTGGGGGTGACGGTGTCGTGGGACTTGGGCTTCTCCAGCACCGCCGCCGGGCGCTGCCGGTCCCTCTCCAGGGCGGAGCGGACGGCGTAATAGACCGTATCAAAGACCCGCTTGTCGCTGCCGAACTTGACCTCCTGCTTGGTGGGGTGGACGTTCACGTCCACGGCGTTCAATTTGGTGGTCAGGTGAAGGACGCAGGCCGGAAACTTGCCCACCATCTTCTGGTTGGCGTAGGCCTCCTCCAGAGCGGCCATCATGGTACGGCTTTTCACATAGCGGCCGTTGACGAAGAAGTGCTGACCGCCCCGGCTGCCCCGGCAGCAGGTGGGCCGGGAGGTGAAGCCGGTGACCTTCATCTCCTCGCCGGAGCCGGACACCGGGAGAAGGCCCAGGGCGGTCTCCCGGCCCAGGACGGCGTACACCGCGCTCTCCAGGGAGCCGTCCCCGGGGGTGTGCATCTCCTGCCTGCCGTCCCGGAGGAATTTCACGCTGACCTCCGGGTGGGAGAGGGCCTCCCGCTGCACGGCGGCGTACACCGCCGCGCCCTCGGCGCTGTCCTTCTTCATGAACTTCAGCCGGGCCGGGGTGTTGTAAAAGAGGTCCCGCACCACCATGGTGGTGCCCGCCGGGCACCCGGCCTCCTCCTTGGAGACCACCACGCCCCCCTCCAGCTCCAGGGAGACGCCCATGGGCCGGTCGGGCAGGCGGGTCAGCAGGTCCACCCGGGACACCGCCGCGATGGCGGCCAGAGCCTCCCCCCGGAAGCCCAGAGTGCCGATGGCCTCCAGGTCGTACTCGGTGCGGATCTTGCTGGTGGCGTGGCGGAGGAAGGCGGTCTCCACCTCCTCTGGGGCGATGCCGCAGCCGTTGTCGGTGACCCGGATGAGGGCCATGCCGCCGTTCTGAATCTCCACCGTCACGGCGGAGGCGCCGGCGTCGATGGCGTTCTCCAGCAGCTCCTTGGCCACCGAGGCGGGGCGCTCCACCACCTCGCCGGCGGCGATCAAGTCGGCCAGATGGGCGTCCAGGGTCTGAATGTGAGGCATAGGGTCACCGTCTTTCTAAAGTCCATCAGGACAGGATACGAAACAGGTTCAGGCCATTCACGGCCATATGGAGGAACATGGCGGCCCACACCGAGCCGCCCCGGTCGTAGCACCAGGTCAGGGCCAGACCGGCGGGCAGGTACCGCACCGCCAGCAGCAGATACCGCAGGTCCAGCACCCCGTAGGAGAAGGCGAACTGCCACACGCTGTACACCGCGAAGGGCACCACCGACAGCACCCAGGCCAGGGCGCGGCTGTACCGCCGGGTGCCGCCGTAGAAGAAGCCCCGGAAGAGCACCTCCTCCACCACCGGCATCAGCACCACCACGATGACCACCGTGGCCGCCGGGGAGAGCTGATACTCCAGGCGGTAGGTCATCTCGGTGGGGTCGCTCACCGGCAGGGGGATGAGCCGCACCAGGAAGTCCAGCACCACCCAGCCCACCAGTCCGGTGACAAAGGCGGACAAATTCTCCGGCAGGCGGTCCAGAAGCCCGATGAAATCCCGGTGCAGAAAGCTCCAGAACAGCAGAAATACCAGCAACACCGCTACCAGGTAGTACACCACGCTGGCCTCGGCCACGGGGAGCTCCGCCCCAGCGGTGGCCTGGACCCAGCCCATGGCCAGCGGAAAGATGAAAAAGTAGACCACACACAGCACGGCGGCACGGATGAGCTCCGCTGTGGTCAGCGGCGCCTGCCAGATACGGCGCGGGTACATAGGCACTTCCTCCTTTGGAGACGGTGCGGGCTCGTTTAGAGCATTTGCTTGAGCTCGTAGACCAGATTCATGGCTTCGATGGGGGTGAGGGTGTTCACGTCCACCCGGCGCAGGCGCTCCGCCGCCTGGACGGCCCCCAGGTCCCCCAGGCTCATCTGCCCGGCGTCGGCGGCGGGGGCGGCAGCCGCGGAAACAGCGGCGGGGGCGCTCCCCTCCTCCAGCTCGCTGAGGATGGCCCGGGCCCGCTTGATGACCTTGTCCGGCACCCCGGCCAGCTTGGCCACCTCGATGCCGTAGCTCTGGTCCGCCCCGCCCCGGACGATCTTGCGCAGGAAGAGGATATCGTCCTTCTTCTTTTTGGCGGCGATGTTGTAGTTCTCCACCCCGGGGATGACCCCCTCCAGGGCGGTGAGCTCATGGTAATGGGTGGCAAAGAGGGTCTTGGCCCCCAGCTTCTTCTTGTCGGCGCAGTACTCCAGCACCGCCCGGGCAATGGCCATGCCGTCGTAGGTGGAGGTGCCCCGGCCGATCTCGTCCAGGATCAGGAGGCTCTTCCGGGTGGCGTTTTTCAGAAGCTCCGCCACTTCCGTCATCTCCACCATGAAGGTGGACTGTCCGGCGGACAGGTCGTCGCTGGCGCCGATGCGGGTAAACACCCGGTCCACTACGCCGATGTGGGCGTACTTCGCCGGAACAAAGGAGCCCATCTGGGCCATGAGGACGATGAGGGCCACCTGGCGCATGTAGGTGGACTTACCGGCCATGTTGGGGCCGGTGATGATGGCCACGGTGTGCTCTCCGCCGTCCAGGTGGGCGTCGTTGGGGACAAAAAGGCTCCCCTTGAGCATCTTCTCCACCACCGGGTGGCGGCCCTCCACGATTTCCACCGTGTCGGACAGGTCCACCTCCGGGCGGCAGTAGCCGTTCTCGGCGGCCACGGCGGCGAAGGAGGTGAGCACGTCCACCTGGGCCACGGCGGCGGCGGAGCGCTGGATCTCCCCCACCTTGGCGGCGGCCTCCTCCCGGATGGAGCAGAAGAGTTCATATTCCAGAGAGGTGATGCGGTCCTGGGCGGTGAGGATCTCGTGCTCCAGGTCCTTCAATTCCTGGGTGATATAGCGCTCGCAGTTCACCAGGGTCTGCTTGCGGATGTACTCCGCGGGCACCTGGTCGTAGTAGGTCTTGGATACCTCAATGTAGTAGCCAAAGACCTTGTTGTAGCCCACTTTCAGGCTCTTGATACCGGTCTTTTCCTTCTCCCGGGCCTCGATGGCGGCCACCATGTCCTTGCCGCCGTTGAGAATGCCCCGCAGGCGGTCCACCTCCGGGTCGTAGCCGTCCCGGATGAAGCCGCCCTCCCGCACGGAGAAGGGGGGCTCGTCCACGATGCCCTGGGCGATGAGGTCCCGCAGCTCCGTGAGGTCATCCAGCTCCCCCTGCAATGTGCGCAGGAGGGGGCTGTCCAGCCCGTCCAGGGCCTCCCGCAGGGCGGGGAGCTTGCCCAGGCCGGTCCCCAGTGCCACCAGGTCCCGGCCTCCGGCGGTACCGTAGACGATGCGCCCGATGAGGCGCTCCAGGTCGGTGATCTCCCGCAGGAGCAAAATCAGCTCCTCCCGCCGGATGGAGGCCCCCACCAGGGCCTCCACCGCCCCCAGCCGCCGCTCGATGGCCGCCGGGGACAGGAGGGGCCGCTCCATCCAGGTGCGGATAAGGCGGCGGCCCATGGCCGTGCGGGTCTTGTCCAGCACCCAGAGGAGGCTCCCTTTCTTCTCCTTGCTCCGCAGAGTCTCGGTCAGTTCCAGGTTCCGCCGGGCGGTCAGGTCCAGCTCCATGTACTGCCCGGAGGTGAACCACCGCAGGGTGGAGAGGTGGGAGAGGTCGGTCTTTTGGGTCTCGTAGAGGTAGGCCAGAAGGCCCCCCACCGCCCGCAGGGCGTGGCTGTCCTCCCCGCCGGTGGGGGCGTTTTCGCCGGTGAACTGTCGGTGGACGGTCTCCAGGGCGGCCTCCGCGTCAAAGCGGTCCTCCCCGCCGTTCTCGCACCGGCACTCCAGCCGGTCCCGCAGGAAGGTGAGCAGCGCGCCGTCCCCGTAGGCGCTCTGGGACAGCAGGGCCTCCCGGGGGGAGAAGCGCCCCAGCTCGTTCTGGAGGTGCTCGGCGGCGTCCGCGCCGTGGAAGGCGGCGGCGGAGATCTCGCCGGTGGAGATGTCGCACAGGCACAATCCCGTGCCGTCCCCGTCCTCATAGATGGAGCAGATAAAGTTGTTTCTCCCCTCGTCCAGCATGGAGGAGGCAATCACGGTGCCTGGGGTGACGATGCGGATGATGTCCCGGTCCACCAGGCCCTTGGCGGTGGCGGGGTCCTCCATCTGCTCGCAGATGGCCACCTTGTAGCCCCGGGAGATGAGCCGGGCGATGTAGGCGTCGGCGGAGTGGTAGGGCACGCCGCACATGGGGGTGCGCTCCTCCTCCGGCTTGCCCCGGTCCCGGCTGGTCAGGGTCAGCTCCAGCTCCTTGGACACCAGCTTGGCGTCCTCGTTGAACATCTCATAAAAATCCCCCAGCCGGAAAAAGAGGATGCAGTCCGGGTGGGCTTCCTTCATGGCGATGTACTGGCGCATCATGGGCGTGGTGTCTGCTGGCATGGTGTCTGACTCCTTTTCTCTCATTCTTGAGCAATTCTTCACCGGACGATCCGGAGGTGTTTGCGCTCGCCGCGCGGGCCGCTTGCCCAGCGGGGGCACCGCTTTCTTTG
>DYBS01000015.1 GCA_019418525.1 Clostridiales bacterium | reverse complement strand
GCCCAGCCGGTTCAGGTGCATGAGGTCGGCGGACAGGGCGTTGTCCTGGGTGATGATCAGCAGTTCGCAGGTGGTGAGGAAGCGGGTGGCGGCGGTCAGCAACTGCTGGTCGCCGAAGCTCTCCCCGCTGCTGCCGTAGACCCGGAGCACCCCCTCCTCCTGCATGGTCCGCAGCTCTCCGGCGGCGGTGAGCACCTGGCTCCGCAGCTCCGGCTTCCGCTCCAGCAGGGACTTGAGCTCCTCCACCACCCCGGAGGGGACGACGAGGCTCTTGCTGTGCCTGCGCAGCACCGGCGTCACATGGCGGGCGAAGTTCTGGAACTGGGGGTGGAGCAGAGAACAGGTGTCGATCATCAGGGTGTAGCGGCCCACCAGCCACTCCAGCTTGTCCTGGGCCTGCCGGATGGCGTCGCTCTGCTGCTGCTCCAGGTACTGGGTCAGGGTGGACAGGGCGTCCGCCTCCAGCCAGTCCCCCGTCGTGGGAATGCTCCACTGCTTCAGAAGGCTGCGCAGCGCGTCGGTTTCCAGCTCCATGGCCTGGGCCGCGTGATCAATGGAAATTCGGTTCATATGAGTTCCTCCTTAACTTGTTCTTGTGATTGCTTCTGATTCCTTCTCGTCGCCTCCAAAGGCGTTTTCAGGGATGGGTCTGAATTTTTTTCGAGAGGTCCCGGACCTCCAGCTCCAGCTTGAGGATCTGCCGCCAGCCGCCGTGGGCAAAGGCAAACTCCGGCTCCCTCCGGCCGTCCGGCAGGGTGCGGAAGCGGCCGGTGGGGGTGCGCACCGCCGCCGCCTGGAGCACCGGACGGTCCCCGGCCATACGGACCAGCTCCGCCAATAACTCCACCGGCAGCACCGCCGCCACCGCGTCGGCCCGCTCCACCTCGGGGCGCAGGTCCGCCAGGTCCTCCACCGTCTCCGCCCAGGGGTGCAGCTCCACCTCCTCCCCCATCACCCGCTCCAGGTCCGACCGCTGCTCTTCCGTCATCTGGTGGCGGGAGATCCAAAGCACACGCTTCATACCAAAGCCTCCTGTCCTCTCACTTTTTTCTCGCTGCGATTGCATGTTCAGCATACCTGTGCTATGATAAGTGCGAAAGTACCCCTCACGGGGACCGCAACTAAGGGGGATGGAAAAAAATAAAGTCCATTAAAGGGAGATGCAACCCGCACCTCTCACGGGGACAGCAACGGCTCCATGTCGGAGTTGATATAGTTAGAAAAGTAGGGAATGCAACCCCTTCCCCTCACGGGGACACCCCGCCCAGCCGCACCACCGTGCGGCTGGGCTTTTTTCGGCCCGAAGGCCGGTTACAGGGTGTCCTCCGGCCAGGGCTCCGCCGCCAGGGCCCGGAGGGCCTCCAGGTCCGGCTCCGGCTCGTCCCCGGGCAGGGAGGCCGACACGCTGGCCACGCTGCGGCTGAGCCAGGCAAAGAACTCCCGGAACTGCGTACCCGTCAGGCGCACCGCCCGGCGGCGGCTCAGGCGGTGGAGCATCTCCATGTCCGCGTCGGGGCCGATCCCCACCGCGATCACCGTCAGCTTCCGCCCGTCCATCTGCTCCTGGATCTGCGCCACCGCCGCGTCCAGTTGCCGGGGGTCCCCGTTGGGCACGCCGTCGCTCATCACCACCAGGATGGGCTGGTAGTAATCCACTCCGGCGCTCTGATACCCCTTCTTCCGCTGCTCCAGCAGGTCCAGCGCCAGGGTCAGGCCCGCGCCCATGTTGGTAAAGCCGTATGCCTCCAGTCTGGGGGCCCGGATGTGGTCTGCCGTGTCGAAGTCCGCCACACAGGTGGCGCTGTTGGCGAAGGTCACCACGGCGGTCTCCGCAGAGTAAAGGGTCATGTCGTCCTGCCGCATCTCCTCCAGGAACTGGGCCACACCGGCGTTCAGCTCCTCCATGGGCCGCCCGGCCATCGAGCCGCTCACATCCAGGCACAGCGCCACCGGCACCCGGGGCGTGGGGTTGTCCACCAAATCCTTCAGACTGGCCAGCGCAGAGCCGCCCACCAGATCCTTCAGTCCAGCCAGCATCGTGTTATAGTTCATCATAGGTATCGTGCTCCTTTCCAGATTTCCTTTGTTTGTCGCTCTATCTCCTTCTCGCCGTCCCTGGGCCGCATTTCAGGGATGACGAGACTTTTTTATCCGCCGGCCGCGTCCAGTCCTGTGTCCCCACCGCGCAGGGCGTCCTTTTATACATAGATATTCATATACCCCCGGATGTTTCAGAGACAAATTCCGGTGTTACCCTATTTTTATGCATGTTTATGCTTGACAGCTCCCCTGTCCGGTGGTATCATTCTTAAATAATATTCGTGATATGCGGATATTGTTTGTTTTATATTCTAAGGAGAGAGAATGGTGAAACGCATGAAGAAACAAACGTCCCTTGGGCGGATGCTGTCTCTGTTGACGGCGCTTGCCCTCCTGCTGTCTCTGTGCGTGGTCCCCGCGGCCGCCACAGAGAACACCACCGCCCCCGCGGCCTCATTTGAGAACACCACGGGCGACGGCGGAGAAAACATGATTTCTCTGACCAATAAGCGGACCTTCAAGGCTTGTATCCCGGTAGATATGACCCTTGAAGAGGCCAAGACCGCCGCCGGTACGGTGGTCTGGTCTCTGGACCGCGACGCGAAGCAGGAGTATCTGGATGATACCCTCTATCCCAACCAGTCCCAGGGCGGCGCGCTGAACACCTGGATGTGTGAGGATGGGGAGACTCCCTTCTTCTCTGACATCGTGTCCTCCGCCGAGACGGTGAACGGCCAGGTCTGCCTGACCGTCACCTTCTCCAACACCGGCTATTTCGGCGATGACCTGAGCGCTCCCCACGTCAACGGCGGCTACTACCTGGACGTGTGCGGCTACTTCGACCTGACCGCCACGCTGAGCGGCCAGACCCTCGGCTCCGTTGTCCTGAAAGTGGCCCCCTATGACAGCTTCCACACCATGTCCGAGCTTTACAGCCAGATCGATGCGATCGTGGACTATGCCGCCGACAACACCGACCTCTATGTGGAGCGCTGCTCCATGGGCTCCAGCCAGGGCGATAACGGCATGGAGAGCCTGGACATGCCCTACCTGATCGTGGCCAAGGACAAGAGTGTCCTGGACAAGTGGCAGAAGATCAAGGACGAGGCGGAAAACGACCCCTCCGCGCTGATCGAGAAGATCGAGAACGGTACCCTGGGCGACTATCAGGTCCCCGTCCTCTACTCCAACGTCCACGCCAATGAGGTGGCTGCCGCCGACGGCGTGCTGGCCTTCGCCTGGATGCTGGTAAAGACCGCCGCCTCCGAGAGTGGCACTGTGGACTATGATAAGCTCACCGGCTTTACCGAGGCCGGCAAGGCCGAGCTGGCTGAGCAGATGGGCCCTGTGGGCGCCGAGGGCTCCGTGGCCGTGCCCGACCTGGTGGCCGACAGCGCCTCCTATCTGGGCTATATCAAGGGTGAGAACGCCGACGGCACCACCGCCACCAACTCCACCGTGGTGGATCTGGAGAAGTACTACACCATCGAGACCGAGACGGTGGATGTGGACGAGCTTCTCAACGACGTGTTCTTCCTCATCGTGCCTGAGGAGAACGTGGAGGGCCGCACCTATTTGACCCGTACCTCCTCCGGCGGCTTCGACCTGAACCGGGACAACTCCTTCCAGACCCAGGCCGAGACCCAGAACATGACCCAGCTCATCGCTCAGTGGAACCCCGTCAGCTTTACCGAGTTCCACGGCCGTGTCTCCGCCTTCCAGTGTGAGCCCTGCGATCCTCCCCACGAGCCCAACTTTGAGTACGACCTGCTGGCCGATCACCTGATGGCCGGCGGTGAGGCTCTGGGCATTGCCGCCGTAGCCAACAACGACGGCCACAACAGCTATGTGATCCCCCAGCGGGACTACCTCACCTACACCGGTGAAAAGACCGCCGACGGCAAGGATCAGACCCAGTGGCTGGACCCCTGGGACGACATGTCCACCAGCTACACCCCCCAGTACGCCATGCTCCACGGCACCGTGTCCTACACGGTGGAGGTCCCCGCCTATGACGAGTTCATGGTGCAGGGCGTGGCCTACGGCCAGCTGGGCCAGTCCAACTACATCGCCGCCAACAAGGACAGCTACCTGCTGGACCAGGCCAAGATCTTTGAGCGCGGCGTGACCAACGCCAACTCCGACGCCTACGATCTGGTGGGCCAGTGGTTCTGCGACCAGTACGACGTGGAGGGCGCCGAGGCCGACCTGTTCCGTCCCGAGTACGACGGCGAGGGCCAGAACGGCAACTTCTACCCCGAGTGTTACATCATCCCCATGGACGGCACCAACCAGTCCAACCTCCAGGACGCCGCCGACATGATGGAGTACCTGACCCGCAACGGCGTGAAGGTGAACGTGACCAACAAAGCCTTCACCTATGACGGCGTGGAGTACCCCGTCGGCACCCTGATCGTGTCCATGTACCAGGCCAAGCGCAGCGTGGCCAACGGTGTGCTGTATGACGGCACCGTCATCACCGAGTGGCCTGTCCTCTACTCCGAGGGCATCACCGCCTTCGACAAGACCCGCGGCTTTGACATGGTGGTGTGTGCTGAGCCCGACGCTTACAAGACCATCGCCGCCGCCTGCGGCGACGCCATGGACTATGAGGACGCTCAGGCCTATCTGTCCACCCTGACCTCTTCCTTCACCGGCGTGGAGAACGCCCAGGTGGTGCTGATGAACTCCTCCGAGGACTCCACCGCAGCCGTCAATGCCCTGCTCCAGGCGGGCAAGAAGGTCTCCCTCATCACCGAAGGCGAGTACAACGGCAGCTTCCTGTGCTCTTATGCCGACTGGCAGAGCGTGGCGGACGACTACCTGATCACCGGTATCGGCGTGGAGAAGGCCCCCGCCGCCTCCGCCATCACCAAAGCCCCTGTGGTGTACATCTCCGGCAAGCCCGGCGACAACGACGCCGGCTTTGTCAAGACCTCCCTGGTCAGCGGCGCCTATGAGTACAACTACGACCGCCAGGCCATGGAGATGCTGGGCTTCACCGTCACTGACGACGCCTCCAAGGCCGATGTCATCATCGGTGCCTCCGAGCTGGATGACCAGGCCCTGGCCGCCGTCAAGAGCGGCACCCCCTACATCGGCTACGGCTATGACGCCATGCAGTCCGCTTCCGACCTCTTTGCCGAGGGCCAGCTGGTGTATGAGACCGTCAGCGACAACGCCATGGACGCCCTGGCCTATGTGACCTATCCCACCGCCTCCCCTGTCACTGCCAGCTATGTGGCTGAGGGCGATGACATCCTCTACGGCTACGGCGCGGGCTACTTCGCCTCCATCCCCCAGGGCGCCCAGGTGCTGGTGCAGCTGGACGGCTCCAAGGAGCTGATGGAGGGCTTCCTGCCCAGCACCGGCGAGCACTACAAGGACTTCCTGGACGACTCTATCCAGGCCATCTCCTACCAGGGCAAGGGCGCCGATAGCGCCAACCTGAATGTGGTCCTCTTCGCCAACACCCTCACGAACAAGGTCCACCAGCGGGATGAGTTCAACTTCATCTCCAACTTCGCCTTCGCCAGCATGACCACCGGCACCGGCTACACCGATGTGGCCGCCAACGCCTGGTATGCCGACGCTGTGGCCGCCGTCACCGACATGGGCCTGATGAGCGGCGTCAGCTCCACCGCCTTTGGTCCCGCCGTCACCACCACCCGTGGCATGATGGTCACCGTTCTCGCCCGCTACGCCGGCGTGGACACCACCACCGGCTCCACCTGGTATGAGGCCGGCCAGACCTGGGCCATGGAGAACGGCGTGTCCGACGGCACCAACATGAACGGCACCCTCACCCGGGAGCAGCTGGTGTCCATGCTGTGGCGCTACGCCGGCAGCCCCGCCCCCGAGGGCGACCTGTCCGGCTGGTCCGACGCCGCCTCTGTGAGCGGCTGGGCCACCGACGCCATGACCTGGGCTGTGGAGAGCGGCATCCTCTCCGGCACCGGCAAGAACACCCTGAATCCCCAGGGCAGCGCCTCCCGCGCGGAGCTGGCCTCCCTGCTGGTCCGGGCCGACGCCCTTCTCTCCGCCGACGCGGAATAAGTCCCTTCCCCGAACGCTGAAAAAGCCCGGGGCAGTTCATCGAACTGCCCCGGGCTTTTGTTTGTCTATGGGAACTCAGGAAAAGACGGCGTTGCTGGTGTCCACGCTGTGATTGCAGCGGTTGTCCAGATTGGTGCCATTGTCGGAGAAGGTAGTACCGTCAAAGACCATGGTGATGTCGGTGGGCACGCTCTCCAGAAGGATGCCGGTGCCATTGCCGGTGAAGGTGTTGTCGAAGTAGCGGGTGTCGGAGGCGGACTGGCCGGTGGAGTTGAAGTGGAAGCCCACCTCATTGCCGGTGAAGGTACACTCGGTGACGTTCACCCAGGCCTGCCCACGGGCCAGCACGCCGGTCTGGTAGCCGGTAAAGGTACAGCCCACGGGCCAGGCCTTCACCGGGGTGTTGATGCCAATATCCGTGCCGTCTCCCACAAAGTCGATGTCATAAAAGTAGTTGATCCACTCGTAGTGCCCGTCCTCCATGGAGATAGAGCCCTTCCACACGGTGCGCGCCCCGCCCTCGTCGGTGCTGCCGTAGAGGTCGTAGGACCGGTGGAAGGCCAGGTCCCCCTCGTAGGTCCCCGGGGCCAGGTAGAGAAGCACCTGGTCGGTGGACGGCACTTCGGCGGCGATCTGGTCCAGCAGGGCCTGTACCTCCTCCGCCGTGCTCATGGGATAGTCCTGCCAGTGGTACTCGTGGGTGATAACGGGGGTGATGTGGAGGTTCTGCCGTACCCGAATGAGGTCCCCGTTCTTCATCTGAACGGTCCACACCACCTGAGGCTCGCCGGAATTGCCCGTAAAGTCCAGGGAGGACACCATGGCCGCGTCGGGGGAGTAGTCCTCCTGGTGGCTGGGCTCCCCGGCGATGAGTTCATCCGCGGCGTTCTCGTCCTGGACCACCTCCACGGTGACTTTCTCCACCAGGGGTTCGAACTCCCCCCAGGCGTCGGTGCCGGTGAGGGCGTCGTTGACGTACCACCGGGAGGGCCAGCGGTACTGCTCATCCGGCGCGCCCTGCTGGTAGATGTCGGCGGCGGGGGCGGTGCGGTCATCGGGCCAGGCCACCAGGAGCTGGTAGGTCTTGTCCCCGCTCTCGTAGTATACCTCGCCCTCCCCGTCGTACTCCTGGGGCTCATAGGGCCGGTTGAACCACCAGAACCCCACCCCGGCGGCGATCACCACCACCAGAGCCAGCAGACCCAGCAGCAGCTTTTTTTGCAAGGGGACCGGCCGCCTGGGCTTCTTTCGTCCATGAATGTCTTTGGCACAGTGGGGACAGAAGGCGGCGCCCTCCGGCAGCTCCGCGCCGCAGTGGGGGCATTTTTGTTCCATAAGGGTGCTCTCCTTTACTCAAAAATGGCCTTGGACGTGTCCAGAGGCTGCTGACAGGGATTCACGATATCCTGCCCGTTATCCCGAAACACCGAACCCTGGAAGTTGAGGGCTGTGTCGGTGGGCACGTTGTCCAGCTGCACCGCAACCTCGTTGCCCTCAAAGAGATTATCGTTGAACATGGAGTGGTTGGCGTACTTCCCGGTGCTGTCAAAGTGGAATCCAATGCCGTTCTTTTGGAAGGTACAGCCGATGACGTTGGCCCAGCTGGTGCCATAGGCCAGCACTGCGGTGTCCCAGCCGGTGAAGGTGCAGTTGGTGGCCCGGAAGGGGGCAGAGCCGGAGAGGCCGGTGCCTCCGCTGCCGGTGAAGTTGATGTCATAGAGATAGGTGATTTCACTGTAGACGGCGACAATCTGAACCGGGCCGGTGAAGGTGGTTCGGTTTCCGGCCTCATCGGTGGAACCGTACAGGTTCAGGCTCCGGTCCTGGATGGTGACGCCCCCCTCATAGGTGACGGGAGGCAGGTGGAGGTTCACCACGGCCACATCCTCCACCTGGCCGCTGATGGAGTCGATGAGGGCCTGGAGCTCCTCCGCCGTGTCCATGGGATGGTCCTCCGGGTAGTAGTCGTATACCGGGATGGGGGTCACCTCGTAGGTCTGCCGGAGGGTAATGGTGTCCCCGTTTTTCATCTGGAAGGTCCACACCAGCTCCGCCGTTCCGCTCTCCCCAGTAAAGTCGATGAGGGAAAGGAGGGGACACTCCGGAGCGCCGGGATTGTACGCGGGCTCAGAGCATACGAAGGGAGAGGTGCTGTCCTCCTGGCCGGTGAACTCCGCCGACACCGCCTTCACCTGAGCCAGAAACGCCTCCGAGGCGTCCTCGCCGGTATGGGCATCGTTGACAAACAGCCGGGAGGGCACCCGGTACTGGCCTTCCGGTTCGCCTGGAATAGTCACCTCCGGTGCAGGAGCATAGGAATCCGCATTGAGGGCGAGCAGGATCTGCCAGTCCCCGTAGAGGACCTCCCCGTAACCGTCATAGGCTTTGGGCCCAAAGACCAGCCACAGCCCGGTCCCCGCGGCGGCCAGCACCGCCAGGACCAGCAGGCCCAGCAGCAGCTTTTTCAGCAGGGGGACCGGCTTTTTCGCCTCTCTCCGGGGATGGATGTCCCGGGCACAGTGGGGACAGAAGGCAGCGTGCTCCGGCAGATCCGCCCCGCAGTGGGGACATTTGTATTCCATGGCTTAGCCTCCGTTCCCCTGGTAGTCCAGCATGGTGTAGCCCAGCAGGTCATAGTCCGCATCCAGCAACAGATAGCAGCGCCACCGGCCCTCGTTGGGCAGGAACTCCTCCAGCCGCTCGATCTCCCGGCACTGGCGCTCCGGCTCCGGCGAGTGGAGCATGGCCCACAGGTGGTAGATCTGGGCGTCGTCCTCCCGCAGCACCGGGCCCTTGCCGGTGTTGTAGCCGCTCAGGAACCACACCACTCCGGCGTCCTCAATCTCCTCCGGCGGGATGTAGTTGGAAAAATCCTCCTCCCAGTTCCCCTCAAAGGCGGAGAGCTGTTCCTCATAGAGCGGGGTGAAGTCGTAGTCGCAGGACACCACGTCCATCTGCCACTGTCCCTCCGACACCTGGATGGGCTCCCCGATGAAGTAGCCCATCAGGTGGGTGTTGCGGTCGAACATGAGCAGGCACACCCGGGTACCGGAGCTGCGGGTGCTGAACATCCCCCACTCCTCATCGGTGCCGTAGGCCCCCCGGGAGGCCACCAGGTTGGCCAGCTGGAGATTTTCCATCAGGTAGTCGTCAATGTTGTCGCTGGTGGTGGAGGTGGTGGAAAAGTTGAGGCCGGTGAGGGTGGGAAAGTACTCCCGCAGCTGGTCCGGGGTGACTTTGACCATGTCGTTCTCGTCCTCCTGAAAGACCACCGGGGTGATTTCCCCAGCGGGGAGCCCGCCGGCAGCCGGCTCAGGCCGCAGCGCCCAGGCGCCCGCGCCCACCGCAACCACCAGGACCAGAAGCAGCACCCATTTCAGCCCCCTCCGCCACAGGTGAGCGGGGACCCTGGCCTTTTCCCGGTCCCGGACACTCTGGGCGCAGTGGGGGCAGAAGGAGGCGTGCTCCGGAAGAGCCGCGCCGCAGTGAGGGCATTTATGTTCCATAGGGATCGTTCCTTTCATTCAAAGGTCGCGTAGGAAATGTTGATGGGGTAGTCGGCTGGGTTGTTGATGTTGCCGCCGTTGCCGGAGAACCGGCAGTTCCGGAAGTTGATCTCCTTGGCTCGGGGCACCCGCACCAGGTCCACGGCGATCTCATTGTGGAGGAAGGTATTTCCCTCAAAATAGCTGTAATTGAAGTAGTCTCCGGCGCTGTCGAAGCAAAAGCCCACGCCGTTGTCCTCAAACCAGCAGCCCACCGGGTCAGCCCAGTGGACTCCCCCCACCAGCAGCCCGGTGTCCCAGCCGTAGAAGCCGCAGTTCTCTATGCGGGCGTCCGCCTCCACTGTGAGGCCGGTGCCGGTGCCGTCGCCCCGGAATTCCACATTTTCCACGGTGCTTCTGGATCCGTTCTCAGGCGTCACCGCCACCGGACCCTGGAAGGCGGTGCGCTTGTTCTGCTCGTCCACGCTCCCATAGAGGTTGATGGGCCGCCCGTCCAGGGTGAGGCCCCCCTCATACCAGACCGGGGGCAGGTGGAGGTTCACCACCGTGGACAGGGGCACCTCTTCCTCGATCCGGTCCACCAGGGCCCGCAGGTCCTCAATGTTGTCCATGGGGTAGTCCTCGGGGTAAAAGTCCAGGGTCTCCACCGGCTCAAAGATCAGCTTCTGATGCAGCCGGATGGTGTCGCCGTTTTTCATGGAAAGGGTCCACTCCACCTCCACCGGGCCCAGGCTCCGGTCCGTAAAGGTCAGATATGAGCGCATCAGTCCCTCCATGGCGGGAGTGCCCTGATACACCGGCTGCTCCCAGGTGACCGGCGAGGGGCTGTTCTCGGGCTGGATGACCCGGACATAGGTAGATGCGATCTGCTGGTCGAACATCCGCCCCGCGTCCACCCCCGTGTCCACATGGGTGACGAAGAGCTTGGAGGTCCGCTCATAGCTCTCGCCCTCCTCCACCTTCACGGTACACTCCGGCTCCGGCGTGGTGTCGTTGCGGAACGTGAGGACCAGGTGGTAGGGGTTATCGTCCAGGGTGTAGGTGAGCTCCCCCCAGGCGTCGTACACGTCTGGTGTAAAACCGTCATACAGCCCCGCCGCCAGCAGCGCCAGAACCGCCAGAACCACGGCCCGTTTCACCGGCCTCAGCCACCGGCGGACGGGGACCGGTACGCTCCGGCGTGGGTGGATGTCCCGGGCACAGAAGGGACAAAAAGCGGCCTTCTCTGGCAGCTCTCCGCCGCAGTGTGGACAGGGCTTGGTCCTGCCCCGCACGTCACAGGGCCTCCATTAACCGCAGCACATTTTTGTACCGTCGCTGGGGATTGACGTGGGTGCAACGGTCTACGATGCGGCCCATCCGCCCCTCCACCAGGTGTCGGGAGGGGTGTTCGCCGGTGAGCATCACGTTGATGAGGATGCCCACGGCGTAGATATCGGCCCGCAGGTCGGACTGGGACAGGCCGTACTGCTCCGGGGCGGCGAAGCCGGTGGTGCCCAGGATCTGGGTGTCGTTCTCCGCCTCCAGCTTGTGAAAACGGGCGGCGTCGAAGTCGATGAGCACTGCCTGGTCCCCCCGGAGGATGATGTTCTCCGGCTTCACGTCCCGGTGGACCGCGCCGATGGAGTGGAGCACCCACAGGGCCCGGCACACTTGGGTGACAATCTTCTTGGTCTCCTCCTGTGAAAAGAGGGCTCCCCTCAACAGGAAGCCCAAGGTGTCACCCTCGATAAATTCCTCGATCACCAGGTTCTCGTCTCCCTGACGGGCCACCTCGTAGATGGTGGGGAGGTTGGGACAGGTGTAGTCCAGCAGCTTTTGATAGACCTCCGAGTTGCCAATAAAACGGCGCAGGATAAAGCGCTGTCCGGTGACCTTATGCCGGATGAGCTGGACACTGCCCCGGGGACTTTCCTTCAGGAGACGCACGATATCATATTCTGTTTCCAATGCGTTGGTCAGCCACGTGTAAATGCCAATCACCCCGAAAAACTATGCACTATGCAGCGAGCATATTGTATCAAAAGTCGATTTGTTGTACATTAAGTATATCTGATTTCCTTATAAAAGTAAAGCGGGGTGCATGTCATGGACGAGAAAACTACCGATGATCTGCGGCTGGAGCTGATGAGCCAGAGCAGTATCGACTCCTATCTGCGGGAAAATCAGCGCTACTTTGCCAGGCAGAGCGTCACGGAACTGCTGTCCGCGCTCTATCAGAAGCAGAACTGCTCCAAGGCGGCGCTGGCCCGGAAATCCGGCATGAGCGAGGTGTACCTCCACCAGGTCTTTGCCGGGCGGCGCAAGCCCTCCCGGGACCGGCTGCTCTGCCTGTGTATCGGCCTCAACGCCTCCCTGGAGGACACCCAGCTGCTGCTCAAGCAGGCCGCCTACGCCCAGCTCTACCCCAAGAACCGGCGGGACGCCATCATCAGCCACGGCATTCTCCACGGGACCGACTTGGACACCATCAACGACAAGCTCTTTGTGGAGAAGGAAAAGACCCTCTTCTGAGAAAGGAGATCCCTATGACACCCAAACATGCGGAGACCGAGGACCTGCGCCGGAAACTGCTGGACGAGGTGTGGGCGGGGGCCGCCGCAGGCATGCCCGCCATGCTGCTGGACGAGGACGACATCCGCCGTGCCGACGATGAGGAGCTGGAGGATCTGGCCCACCGGTACGGAATGAAATAGGAGGAAATCACATACAGGGTATGTTTACCTTCCTCTTCCGCGGAAGCGAGGAGGAGCTCACCCAGTTGGACGCATATATGCACAGCGAGCAGGCGGCCGCCTCCCGCTGGATCAGTGAGGAATTCCGCCAGCTCTGGGAAGAGCAGGCCGGCTTTTCCCCCGCCAGCCCCTACGCCGGCGGAACGGCGGAGCTGGCCCTCTGCCACGAGGATTCCGGCAGCCTCTACGGCGTCACCGGCATCGCCGAGGAGCTCATGGGAGCGGTCCCCCAGGTGGGGATGCTGCTGGAGATCCGGTACCTGGACGACGAGTACGGCTCTTCCTATTCCTACTCCTACCCCGGCAGCGCCGACGTGCAGGAATTTGAGCTGGATACCGACACCATCCTGGCCCTGCGGGGCGAGCTGGAGGATGAAGAAGAATTTGAGGACGAAGAGGACGAGGAATTCTCCCCCCAGGCCCAGTTCCAGCAGTTTCAGGACTTCCTGGAGGCCTTCGGGGATGTGAGCAAGTACATCGAGGTCTTTGATCCTTACGTCTGGGACGAGTAGGAGGAATCAACCATGAAATTCCGCACTGATTTTGTCACCAATTCCAGCTCCAGCTCCTTTGTGGCGGTGCGTCTGACCGCCCGGGACGGCCAAGCCTCCTCCTATGTGATCGACGACCTGGAGCTGCACTACCATTGGGATGACCTCTGGCCCCTGGAGGACAGCCTGTACCGGAAGGACGGGGAACTCTTCTACCAGGACAAGCCCCTGCGCACCTCCGCCGACCTGGTAGGAGCGCTGCTCCACCTCATCTTCAGTGGCGAGCTGAAGCAGAGCCCTTATCTTCTGGAATCCCTGTGCGCTGTGGCCGCCTTTGAGCAGAACACGCTGGAGCCCCAGGCCCTGCTGGAGGTGCTGGCCAGGGACCCCGCCTTTTCCAGTCTGGCCGGGACCGAACCCACCCGGGAGGCCGTGGAGCAGGCCCTGGGCCAGGTGGATAACCTTCTCTGTAGATGCTATCTAGGATTAATCCCCAAGCTCACCGACCTCTGCGCCGACGCTGTCCCCACCCTGGATGAACTGAGTACGGTGACAATCAACACCGGCGAGGAGAATTGGGGGGAATTCGATGAATTTGAGGAGGAATTCGACGACGTGGCATACTTGGAGGCACGCCAGGGCGGGGAACAGATCCCCGGCGACGAGTTTTGCTCCTTTGACCTTTAAGCAGAACGGGTAGAGAGAGGAGACCGTTATGAAATTCCGCACCGATTTTGTCACCAATTCCAGCTCCAGCTCCTTTGTGGCGGTGCGCCTGACCACCCGGGACGGCCAGGCCTCCTCCCGTGTCATCGACGAGCTGGACCTGACCGAGGACGCCGGTCAATTCCTGGAGGGCCGCCTGTGCCGGAAGGGCGGAGAGCTCTTCTATCAGGACAAGCCTCTGCGCACCTCTGCCGACCTGGTAGGGGCACTGCTCCACCTTATCTCCAGCGACGAGCTGGGCCGGAGCCTCTACCGCCCGGAATCTCTGTGCGCCGCGGCCGCCTTTGCCCAGAACGCGCTGGATTCCCAGGCCCTGCTGGAGGTTCTGGCCAAGGACCCGGCCTTTTCCAGTCTGTCCGGGACCGAGCCCACCCGGGAGGCCGTAGAGCAGGCCCTGAGTGAGGTGGACAACCTTCTCTTCGGCCGCTACCTGGGGGCGCTCCCTCAGCTCACTGCCCTCTGTACCGACACTGTCCCCACCCTGGACGAGCTGGGCGCCGTGGCGATCCACATCGGCGGGGAATATTGGGGAGAATCGGAGGAGGACGAAGATGAGGACTTCGGTTCCGATGACACAGTCCCCGGTATGGAACTGTGTTCTTTTGATCTCTTTTTGTAACAAGCAGGAGGAAAACCGCCTTGAGACACCGCATATTTGATCCCAAATACCACTTTCTCACCTTCTTTGACGACCAGACCGGGGCCTACCTCCGCACCGGCATCCTGAAGGATGGGAAGGACACCGGGGTGGACCCCTTCATGGCCTCCTTCCCCCACCTCATCGACGTGGGGATCATGGGCCACTGTGCCCACGGCAAATCCGGGCTGTGCGCCAAGGCGGGGATCGGCTGCTACCAGAGCGGCCGCACCGTGGAGGCCCCCAACATGGCCCTGGAGGATTTCGCCGAGATCGTCCGCCAGTGCGCGGGCAAGGTGAACCAGTTCGCTCTGGGCGGCCGGGGCGACCCGGACATGTACGAGCACTTTGGGGAGATTCTGGCCCTGTGCCGGGAGCACCACATCGTCCCCAACTTCACCACCTCCGGCTTCGGCCTCACGGAGGAGCACGCCGCCCTGTGCGCCCGGTACTGCGGCGCGGTGGCGGTGAGCTGGTACCGCAGCTCCTACACCCTGGACGCCATCCGGATGCTGCTCGCCGCCGGGGTGCGCACCAACATCCACTATGTCCTGGGCCGCAACTCCATTGACGAGGCCCTGGATCGCCTGGAGCACAACACCTTCCCGGCGGGCATCAACGCCGTGGTGTTTCTCCTCCACAAGCCGGTGGGCCAGGGCAGCCGGGAGAATGTCCTGGACCCGGACGACCCCCGTCTGGCGCGCTTTTTCGCCCTTCTGGACCACAACACCCTCCCCTACAAGCTTGGGCTGGACAGCTGTACCATCCCCGGCGTGGTGAACCACTGTGCCAATCTGGAGCTGGCCGCCCTGGACACCTGCGAGGGGGCCCGCTTTTCCTGCTACATCTCTTCCGATCTGGTGATGCTGCCGTGCAGCTTCGACCAGGAGCGGCGCTACGGCGTCTCCCTCCGGGACCACAGCATCCAGGAGGCCTGGGATAGCCCCCAATTCGAGGCCTTCCGCGCTCCCCTGCGCGCCGCCTGTCCCACCTGCCCCCAGCGGGAGGTGTGCATGGGCGGCTGCCCCCTAAAACCGGAGATCGTGCTGTGCCGCCGCGGCCAGCGCACCACCTAGAAAGGAGTTCCCATGAAATTCCGTACCGATTTTGTCACCAATTCCAGCTCCAGCAGCTTTATGCTCACGGTGTCCATTCAGTTAAAAAATAAGAAGTACCTCAACTGGGAACTCAACGCCTATGAGGACTACTATGGCGACCCCGGCTGTTACGGCGAGATCGACGCCAACCTCAGCCCCAAGCGCCTGGCCAAATGCCCCACGGTGGACGCCATGCTGGATCTGCTGGGCCAGTCGGTGAAGCTGGACGGCGGCGACTCCGTTGCCAAGGGCAAGCGGACCCGCTTTTTCAACTCCGTCAAGAAAAAGATTGCGTCCATGGATGACATCGCCCAGATCCGGGTGGAAGGAATCGAGATTTATAGCGATAACAACTGCTATCAGTCGACCTATTATTATGACCGCCTTCAGGACCGCTATACCCACAGATCCCGGGGAGAATACCAGGATGACATCCCCAGCGGCACCCACGGCGGCTATCTGAGCGTCCCGGATGAGAAGGAGCTGGACCTGTAACCCTCTATTTTCGTAGGAAAGGAACCGACCTGCATGGATGAATTACAGCTGATTTCCCGGCAGGAGCCGGGTCTGGTGTCCATTGACAACTTTGCCGAAATAAAGGAGGCCCTCTCCGCCGTCCTGGAGCGCTATGAGAATGTGGTGTACAGCGAGGAGTCCCTGGCGGAGGCCAAGGCCGACAAGAAGGAGCTCACCCGCCTGCGCAAGGACATCGACGACCGCCGGAAGGAGATCAAGCGGGCCTATTTGGCCCCTTACAACGACTTTGAGGCCCAGGTGAAGGAGCTTCTGGCCATGATCGACGCCCCCCTGGACCAGATCAAGTCCTTCGTGGACCAGATGGACGAGCGGGACAAGATGGCCAAGTGGGGGGAGATCGCCGCCTACTTTCTGGATAAGAGCGCCTCCCTGGGCAGCATGGCCCGGCAAGTGCTGGACAGCCCCGCCTTCCTGGACCGCAAGTGGCTCAATAAGACCACCTCGCCCAAGACCTGGAAGGCGGCGGTGGACGCCAAGATCGCCGATGCTGCCCAGAATCTGGAGCACATCCGCACCACCGGCGGGAGCCACACCGGGGCGTTGACCGCCAAATATCTGGAGACCCTGAACGCCGACGGCCTGGACGCCTACCGGGAGAAGCTGGAGGCGGCGGAGCGCCCCGTCACGCCCCCGCCCGCCGGAGACGGCCCGGTCCTCTCCAAAACGGTGAAGCTCACCGGCACCCAGGCCCAGCTGGAGGAGGCCCTGGCGCTGCTCACCCGCGCCGGGATCCAGTGGGAAACCGTGGAATAACGAAAACGCCGCCCGGAGGGAGCATGTTTGCGTCCCCTCCGGGCGGTTCTTTTTGCTTCTAAGGCCCCGCTTCCTCCGCATAGGCTGGAGGGAAAGGGGGTGGACGCCGCTTGGACGCCATCTATGCCCGGCAGTCGGTGGACAAGGCGGACAGCCTCTCCATCCAGGGCCAGATCGACCTGTGCCGCCGGGAGACTGGGCCGGACGCCAAAGTGTACCAGGACAAGGGCTACTCCGGCAAAAACACTAACCGCCCCGCCTTCCGGCGGCTCATGGCCGACGTAGAGCGGGGGTTCATCGGCAAGATCGTGGTGTACCGCCTGGACCGCTTCTCCCGGTCCATCGCCGACTTCGGGCGGCTGTGGGAGATCCTGAGCCGCTGCCGGGTGGAGTTTGTCTCCATCCACGAGACCTTCGACACCTCCACCCCCATGGGCCGTGCCATGCTGAACATCATCATGGTCTTTGCCCAGCTGGAGCGGGAGACCACTGCCCAGCGGGTGAAGGACAACTACTACCAGCGCGCCGGACTGGGGGCCTGGCCCGGCGGCCCGGCTCCCTACGGGTTCCAGCTTGGAAAGCTCCCCGGCCCGGCGGGAAATCTCCTCCCCGCCCTTCTGCCCGGGGAACAGGCCGGGCAGGCGGCGGCCCTGTTCGCCGCCTATGCTGAGCCGGATGCCACCCTGGGCAGCGTGGTCCGCGCCCTCAATGCCGCCGGTATCCCCGGTCCCCGGCGGGCGGTGTGGGATAATGTGGCCCTCTCCCGGATTCTCCACAACCCGGTCTACGTCCGGGCCGACGGGGAGGTCTATCGCTATTACCAAGCCCGAGGAATTCGCCTCACCCATCCCCCGGAGGCCTTTGACGGACGCCACGGAGGGCTGCTGGTGGGCAAGCGGGACCGCTCCGGGACGGGAGATGGGGAGGGCCCCCGCTTCTCCCTGAGCCTCCACGAGGGATTGGTCCCCGCCCAGCTGTGGCTCGCCTGCCAGTACAAGCTGGAGCGCAACAAACAGCTGGGCGGGCGGGGACGTGGAAGGCACACCTGGCTCTCCGGTCTTCTGAAATGCGGGACCTGCGGCTACGCGGTGAAGGTCAACCGGGAGGGGAGCAAGCGCTACCTCCTGTGCAGCGGCCGCTCCAACCTGAAGGTGTGCCGGGCCTCCATCCGGGTGGACCTGTCCGCCCTGGAGCGGGCGGTAGCCACCCAGCTGGACGATCGGCTGCGGGCCCAGGGGGCGGAGCTCCCCGCCCGGGACTCGGAGACCGATCGGGCCCTCCGGGCCATTGACGAAAAAATCGGCCGCCTCATTTCCGCTCTGGCGGAGAGCAGCGCCGTCACCGCCGCCCACATCGACCGGGCCGTCCAGGCTCTGGAGCGGGAGCGCACGGCACTCCGCGCCCGTGTCCCCCGCCCCGCGCGACCACCAAAGTTCTCCGCCCTGTCCTTTGAGGAAAAAAAGCAGACCGCCGCCCGGTACATCCGGGAGATCCGTCTCACCGGAAGCCAGGCGGCGGTGGTTTGGCGCTCAGAAGCGGCTGTGGAGCCAGTCAGCCTTTTTGTAGTAGATGAGGAAGGTCAGCGAGCTGAGGGCCCAGGTCAACGGATAGACCCAGTAGAGCATGAGGATGCTGTGGGTGATGGGCACGGTGATGGTGAGGAAGCCCACCCGCACCACGCACCAAAAGACCAGCATCACTGTCATGGGCACGATGGCCCGGCCCGCGCCCCGGAGCACGGCGGAGATGGCGTGAGAAAAGGCCAGGAGGAAGAAGAACAGCGTGGACGTACGGGCCTTGGCCACGCCGATGCTGATGACCTCCGGATTGGAGTCGAAGGCGGCGATGAGCTGGGGGGCGAACACAAACACCGCCACGCCGATGAGCTCAGCCAGCACCACGGTGGCCCGGATCCCGAACCGGGCGCCCTCCTTGGCCCGCTCGTACTGCGCGGCGCCCAGGTTCTGGCCGATAAAGGTGGTGAGGGCCATGGTAAAGCTGGTGATGGGCAGGAAGCCGAAGCCCTCGATCTTGGAGTAAGCGCCCACCCCGGCCATGGCCAGCTCGCCGAAGGAGTTGATGTTGGACTGGACCACCACATTGGCAAAGGCGATAATGGAGTTCTGGAGGCCGGAGGGCAGACCCATGCGGATGATCTGCTTGAGCAGCCGCGGCGTAAAGGCGATCCGGCGCAAATACAGGCGGCAGTTCTTCTGCCGGCACGTGAGCTGGATGAGGCACAGCAGGGCGCTGACCAGCTGGGAGATGACGGTGGCAATGGCCGCCCCCTCTACTCCCATGCCGAAGCCGGCGATAAAGGCGATGTCCAGCACGATGTTGACCAGGGATGAGACAATCAGGTAGTAGAGCGGATGGCGGCTGTCTCCCACGGCCTGGAGGATGCCCACGAAAATATTGTACATCACAAAGCCCAGGGACCCGGCGAAGTAGATGCGCAGATAGGTCACCGAGTCCCCCATGACCACCTCAGGGGTGGCCATGAGCCGGAGGATCTGGGGTGAGAGAAGGACCCCGATCAAGGTCATGACCACGCTGGCCGCCAGGCCGAAGGCCACGGTGGTGTGGATGGCCAGGTCCATGTTCTCCCGGTCGCCCGCGCCGAAGTAGCGGGCAATCACCACGCCCGCGCCAATGGACACGCCGCTCAGGAAGCCGATGAGCATGAAGATGAGGCTTCCCGACGAGCTCACCGCCGCCAGGGCGTTGCTCCCCAGAAAGTTGCCCACGATCAGAGAATCGGCGGTGTTATAGAGCTGCTGGAACAGATTGCCCAGAAAAATGGGCATAGCGAATAAGGTAATTCGTTTGCCGATGGAACCCTCGGTCATCGGCGCTGCTTGCCCTGTCATCCAGAGCCCTCCCCTTCACAGACACTGCGGGCGTACGCCCGGTAAGGCCCATTATAGGGCCCCGCGCCGTTTTATGCAAGACAGTGTCCTCCAGGACTGGACAAAAAAACCTCCTGTGCCGTGCACAGGAGGTTTTTTCGAGTCTTAACCCTCCAGCGCGGCGAAGCGCATGAGGATCAGGGCGGCCTGGGCCCGGGTGGCGGAACCGGCGGGAGAGAGGGTGGTCTCGCTGGTCCCGGTGATGAGGCCCTCGGCCACCGCCCAGCGCATGGTCTCCAACGCGTAGTCGGAGACCTGGCCGGCGTCGGTAAAGGCGGACAGGTCGGCCCGCTTGGTCACATCCATCCCCTTGTAGCCGGCGTAGCGGCAGAGAATGGCGGCCATCTGCTCCCGGGTGATGGGATCGTTGGGTCCAAACTTGCCCTCGCCGTAGCCGGAGACGATGCCGTTGGCGCTGGCCCAGGTCACCGCGTCGGTGTACCAGGTGCCGGCCTCCACGTCGGTAAAGGCGGCGCTGCCGGTGACGGCGGGGCTGCCCGCCTGGCGGTAGAGGATGGTGACGATCATGGCACGGCTGGTGGTCACTTCGGGGGAAAAGCGCCCGTCGCCGGTGCCGCTCATCAGGCCGTTCTCATAGACGTACTGCACGGCCTCCTCGTACCAGGCCCCGGCAGGCACGTCCACAAAGGGCCGCTCCACAGGTGCGGTGCTCTGAGCGGTAAAGACGGCGGAGGCCGTTACCTTGGAGCCGGGCATGGTGAAGGTGTAGCGGCCGCTCCCCTTTTCAGTGAGGGCCACCGTTTTGCCGGATGCGTCGGTGACGGTAACCTGCTCCAGCACATAGCCGGCGGCGGGGGCGGCGGTGAGGGTCACCGTGCTTCCCTTGGCGGCTCGGGCAGTGCTGGCGGTGAGGGTGCCCCCCGCCACCTGGGCCACATCAATGGCCCAGGTGGTGACGCCGGTGCTGCCGCCAGTGGAAGCGCTCCCCTCCTCCACCGTGGGGAAGGTGGTCTCTGTCGCGGCACCATCCAGCAGCTTCAGCCCGGTGGCGCCGGTGACAGTGAAGGGGGTATTCACCGTGGAGAGTGTCCCCAGAGTCAGGGAGCCGCTCTCGGTGAGGGCGTCGCTTCTGGCCGTGAGATACAGGGTTACGGCAGCGCCGTTCTGCTTATAGGTGGTGTACAGCCCATCCCGGTCCAAACTGCTGTCCGGCACATAGGTGCAGACGGCGTTGTCCTTGGACAGGTTCAGGGTGATCTGCAAACTCCGGCAGTCGGTGGGCACGCCTGTGAGGCCCACCGTCTGGCTGGTGGCCTCCATAGAGGACACCACCAGCCGGGGGGAGGTGGAGGCCGCGGTGGCGGGGGCGCTGAGGA
>DYBS01000149.1 GCA_019418525.1 Clostridiales bacterium | reverse complement strand
GCGGGAGTCCGGGCAGATCGAGCAGGACGCCGACGCCATCCTGCTGCTCTACCTGGAGGAGCCGGGGCGGCCGGACAAGAGCCGCCGGGTGCTGAAGGTGGCCAAGAACAAAGAGGGCGAGCGCGGCAAGCTCCTGCTGGTCTTTGACGGGGCGCTCCAGCGCTTCCGGCCCTCCGTCACCGAGCAGAGCGCGCCCCAGCCGCCCCAGCCGCCCCGGCGGCACCAGATGAGCTTCGCCGACCGCTTCTGGGAGCCCCTGGAGGAGGACCCGTTCCCGGACAAATAACACACCCCAACACCACAAAGGAGGTTACATAACGATGAAAACCCTCGCCATCGTCAACCGCAAGGGCGGGGTGGGCAAGACCACCACCGCCGTCAACCTCGCCTACGTCCTGGCCACCGGCTGCCGCCTGCGGGTGCTGCTGGTGGACGCCGACGGCCAGGCCAACGCCACCCAGATCCTGCTCCCCCGGGGGGAGTACGCCGGGCTGGGCGCCCTGCTGCGGGGCTATGCCATCTGCTACGCCGACCTGGTGGAGCACACCGACGTGGAGGGCCTGGACGTGCTCCCCGCCTCGGAGGACCTGTGGGCCCTGGACATCGAGGCCGCCGGCGGGGACCGGGGCCGCTGCTACCGAGCCATCCGGGATATGCGGGAGGCTCTGGAGGAGGATGACGCCTACGACGTGCTGCTGCTGGACTGCCCGCCAAACCTGGGGGCCTCCTGCGTGTCCGCCATCCTGGCCAGCGACGGCATTATTATCCCGGTGCTGAGCGACGCCTGCTCCGCCACCGGCGTGGGGGACCTGGTGGACCAGATCGCCAGCCTCCGCTCCCTCCGGCCCGACCTGCGGATCTCCGGCGTGCTGGTCAACCAGTGGCACAGGAGCCCCGTGGTGGAGGACTCGGTGAGCTACCTCCGGGAAGAGGGCCGCGTCCCCGTCTACGACACCGTCATCCGCCGCACCGACAAGGTGCCGGAGAGCTCCTGGGCCCGGATGGCCGTCCAGGCCTGGAGCCCCTTCTGCTCGGCCGCCCGGGACTACCGGGCCTGGGTGGCGGAGCTCACCGCAAAGGAGGGCATCCGGCATGGGAAAGCCTGACCTGGGGCGGCTGATCGCCCAGACCATGGCCCAGCCCGCCGAGGGCAGGACCATCGAGGCCATCACCGGGGACATCCTGGAGGCCAAGCGCACCGGCGGTGAGGCAATTCTCACGATCGGGCGGTGCCTCATCGAGGCCAAGGACCTCCTGCCACACGGGGAGTGGCTGCCGTGGCTCAATGAGCAGGTGGAGCTCTCGGAGCGGACGGCCCAGAAGTTTATGAGGCTTGCCCGGGAGTGGTCAAATCCGTCCGCGCTGGCGGATTTGGGTGCCACAAAGGCCTTGATGCTGTTGGCCTTGCCTGTGGAGGAACGGGAGCAGTTCGTGGCCGAGCATGACGTGGTGGACATGACTTCCCGCCAGCTGGAGGCGGCCATCAAGGAGCGGGACGAGGCGAAACAGTCCGCCCAAAAGCTCCAGGAGACGCTGCACGACGTACTGGAGGACCGGTCGGACGCCTATCAGCGCCTGGAGCAGCTCACCGAAGAGCTGGACGAGCTGAAAGCCCGGCCGGTGGAGGTGGCCGTGGAGACAGTGGTGGATCAGGAGGCCATCGACAAGGCCAAAGACGAGGCCAGGGCGGAGATGCAGGCCAAACTGGACAAGGCCAGGGAGCAGCAGAAGAAGGCCGAGGCCGCCGCGAAGCTGGCCGAGACCATGTTCCAGGACGCGGAGCGGGCCCGGAAAAACGCCGTGCTGGCCGCCGATGAGGACATGGCCGCCTTCAAGGTCCTCTTCCAGCAGGCCCAGGAGAACGCCAACAAGCTGCGGGGCATCCTGCTGAAGCTGCGCTCCCGGGAGGACCCCGCCGCCGCTCAAGGTGCGGAGAAGGCCCTGAAAGCCCTAGCGGAAGCCATCGGGAGGTGCGTGGAATGACCTGGTACGAGCAGGCGGAGGCATAAAAAAGCCGCCCCCGTTTGGGGAGCGGCAGAGGGCCTATTTGGGATCGTCCTCCCAGAGCGTGAGGAACAGGGCGGCGAAGAGACAGACCACGGCGACCACGCCGAACAGCAGGGCGTCTCCGGTGGGCTTTCTCGGGATATGACCCTCGAAATAATAGATGACTCCAAACAGGGCCGCGCCCAGCCAGAAAAACCCGCGGAACCGGCGGGCGAGCCGGAGAAAGTCTTTCATGCCGTCCCCTCCTTTGGACCCATTATAGCAGATGGCCGGGGAGGGGAGAAGAGGAGGTTTGTGTCTTGAACATACAGACCCTTTGCTGGAGCTGCGCCAACGCAGTGCCCAGCGCAGACGGGGAGCGGGGCTGTCCCTGGTCTTTGAAGGGGAAGCCCGTGGAGGGCTGGAGCGCCATCCGCCGGGACATCCGGCTCCAGTCCCCCAAGAAGAAGGAGAAGGCCCGCAGCGTGGAGAGCTACCTGGTGGTGGCCTGTCCGCTGTACCGGCCGGGATAAGGGGGAGAGGATATGTCAAAACGAACCAACCAGCGCCGGGTCCGGCTGCTGATTACCGCACAGACCCTGTGGCACCTGGAGGACCTGGCCAAGATTTGCGGCTACCAGGAGATCGGCCGGGTGGTGGACAAGCTGGTGCGGGAGAAGATGCTCTCCCTGCGTATGGAGGAGGGGAGACGATGAAAAACGCCTATGCCCGAAAACTCCAGGCCGCCATGGAGGCCAAGGCCGCCCGGCGGGAGATGACCGCCATCCAAATGGCCAAGGACGCCGCCTTCCTCGCCGCTGCTGAGACTTTCCACATGGGCCCCGGCAGAGTTCCGGCGTTTTCGGCGGCCTTTGACCAGGCCCTCCACGACATCGCCGCCATGACTGTGGAGGACACCAAAGACATGGAGTACACCAAGACCAAGCTGGACCAGCGGCTCCGGCAGATCTGCGGGGAGCACTTCGTCCCCTGGGAGGAGCGGTATGGATAAGACCAAAGCGATTGCCTATTTTGAGAAGGTGATCCGGGAAACGGACCAGGTGCTGCCTCACTGCTCGGAGGCCCTGTGCGCCGAGCTCCTGGAGCAGCGGGGGTATTATGAGCTGGCCCTGGAGGCCTTGCGGCCGGTTTTATCCGATGAGCCTCTTATGCGGGAGCAGCTGATGCAGGTCCGGCCCGAGTGCCCCATCCTGGTCCGGGTGCGCTGTCTGGACGAGGAGACGGGAGAGCCGGACCCGGAGGACGAGGAGTTTGAGATCTGGGATGGCCGCTGTTTCGCAAATGCGGACACCTACGACACCCTGGAGCACTATGGGAAGAAGTTTTTGGCCTATGCCTACGCGCCCGCCCACATCGGGCCGCAGCTGACCGGGGCCCAGGAGGCCTTGCTCCGCATCGCCCAAAAACCGCGAGAATTTTAGGGGGACTGACATGAAATACGACTATGACGCCGGGTTTATCCCGGAGCGGCCGGAGGAGCGGGAGCTGGCCGGAGCGCTGGACCGGTTCGCCGAGGAGTGTATGGAGCACGGCGGAGACGCCGGAGGGCCGTACCTCACCAATCAGGGCGGCGTGGAACAGGCGGGCAGGGAAGTGGCGGCGGCTGCCACCGCCCTGTTGGGCCGGGCCGGGCAGACCGACACGCCGCCCTGGGCCGGGATGATCCGCAAGCGGTTCGAGCAAGTGAGGTGAGGGGTTGGCCAAACGACTGAAAACCATTACCGCCGGGCGGCTGGTGGCGGGTGTGTGCTACACCGCGCCCACGGTGCGGGACGGACCGCAGGAGCGGACCTCCAAGGCCCAGATGTCCTCCGCGGCGCAGGAGCGGGTCAACCTGCGCCGCGCCTGGCAGAAGCTGGAGATGATCCTGGCGGCCAACTTCGGACGCCGGGACCTCCATGTGATCGCCACCTATGACGAGGCCCACCTGCCGCCCAACCGGGCGGAGGCCGTCAAGCGGATGCGGAAATTCATCAAACAGCTCCGGGCCCACCGCCGGGCCCGGGGCCAGCCCACCCGGTATGTCTACGTCACCGAGCAGCTCTCCTCAGAGGGTGGGCGGCTTCATCACCACATGGTGCTCAACGGGACGGGCGACGATCTGGAGGTGCTCCGCTCCCTCTGGGTCTGGGGGCAGATCGAGGTGGAGCGCCTGGACCTGTGGCAGGGCTACGAGGCCCTGGCTAAGTACCTCACCAAGGAGCCCAGAGAGGTGGGCCGGCCCGAGCCCGGCGCCCGGAGCTGGTCGGCCTCCCTGGGGCTCAACAAGCCCAGGACCGAGAGCGAGAGCGTCCCCGACACCGTCACCATCGCCGCGCCGCCCGGGGCCATTATCCTGGACCGGCGGGAAGAGCACAACGAGTGGGGCGACTACCTATATCTAAAGTATCTCATGCCGGATAAAAAGGAGGAGCGAAAAGGAGCGCGACCGCCGCGCAAAAAGCGGACAACCGAACAGCCCTCGCGTCTTGTTCGGACTTGAAACACTCTGTATCATCTGGAAAGCCCCGGAGAAAAGGAGAACAAATGTTGCAACATGCCTCGAACTGTGGTAAACTAATCATACGGGACGGATGGGTCATCTGCCCGGTGTGCGGAAAGGGAAAGCTGCTGCTGACCCGGCCGGACACTGCCGTCCGAAACCTGCCCCGCAAGTGCAAGCGCTGCGGACAGGAGACACTCGTGAATATCGAAGCGCCTGAGCCCGCGTCCATTGTGACCAGCGCCTGAGCCATGACAAGACCCCGTAAGGGGGTGTCGGTGGCTTGGGCGCTTTTTGTTTTGCCCAGAGGTGATAGCCCGTGGCCTTAAAGCCGCTCCGGCCCTGCCGGCACCCGGGGTGCCCGGAGCTCACCCGGGAGGGGTACTGCCCCAAGCACAAGCCGGTCAAGGCGCCCCGCCGGACCTCGGCGGAGTACCACGGCTGGTATAACCTGTGCGTCTGGACCGACGACCTGCGGCCCGCCCAGCTCCTGCGGGAGCCCTGGTGCCGGGCGTGCGCCCAGCGGGGCATCCGCACCCGGGCCACCGTGGTGGACCACATCACGCCGCACCGGGGGGACTGGACCAAGTTCATCGACCGGGACAATCTGCAATCTCTGTGCAAGCACTGACACGACCGCAAGACCGCCCGGGAGCAGGCGGAGGAACGGCGGAAAAACGCCCGCTCCTGAGCGGCGGGCCGGAGCAGAAGGGGCGGGACGCTTGGGTGCGCGCCCGCGCTCCCGCTGCGCCCGGGCGGGGGCACGGCAAGCCTGCGGCTTGCGGGAGACCGACCCCGGGCTGGAAAAGTTTGGGGGCGAACCGTCCAAGACCGCGCGGCACCCTCCGTGTGAGATTTTCTCCCCACGGAAAAACCGCGCCGAAAGTCTGACGCGAGAGGAGGAACTTACATCGACCGAAATCGGCAGATCCGTCTGTATAACTGCGACTGCCTGGTGGGCATGAGCCGTCTGGAAACCGGAAGCGTGGATCTGGTTTTGTGTGACCCACCCTATGGGACAACGGACTGTGCCTGGGACGCGGTGCTGCCCTTCCAGCCGCTCTGGGAGGAGTACCGCCGTGTGCTCCGCCCGCGGGGGGCGCTGGTGTTCTTCGCGGCTCAGCCCTTTGCCACGGATCTCATCAACAGCGCCCGGAAGCTCTTCCGCTACGACCTGGTGTGGGAGAAGAACTCTCCGGTGGGGCCAGCCAACGCCAACCGGATGCCCCTGCGCTCCCATGAGTTGCTGCTGGTCTTTTACCAGCGCCTTCCAAAGTATCACCCACAAGGGCTCGTCCCTCTGGAGCGCCCGGTGGTGCGGCGGGGCGGCCAGCGCAAGCGCGGAGGGGTTTACCATGGGATGGAGAAAGAGAGTGTGCAGCGTTTCACCAACTATCCACGCTCCGTAC
>DYBS01000148.1:4665-5931 GCA_019418525.1 Clostridiales bacterium | reverse complement strand
CTCTGGACCCCTCCAAAAAGACGGTGTGTATCGACCCGGGACACGGAGGCTCGGCCTCGGGGGCCTATTACGATGGAGTGATGGAAAAGACCCTGACCCTTCCCATGAGCCTCTATCTGAAAACAGAGCTGGAGAAGGCCGGGTACAACGTCATCATGACCCGGGATACAGACGTGTATATGACCCTCACTGAGCGCTGTCAGTACGCCAACAGCGCCGGGGCCGACATCTTTGTGTCCATCCACTGCAACGCCCTGTCCAACAACACCAATTACCAGGGCCTCTTCACCTTCTACTCCACCGGCAGCACCAAGGGCCAGCGCCTGGCCCAGTACGTCCAGGACGCCACGGCAGAGGCCACCGGGGCCATCAACCGCGGCATCCAGAACAATTCCGACTATACCGTGCTGCGCAAGACCACCATGCCCGCCATCCTCATCGAGACCGGCTTCATGAGCTCCCCGGAGGAGCTGGCCAAGCTCTCCGACTCCAGCTACCAGCAGAAGCTGGCCCAGGGCATCGCCGCAGGCATTGACCAGTATTTCCGCGCCTCCGGCTCGTAACACCAAAAAGCGAAGGAATGTATGTTCCTTCGCTTTTTTGCGCCCTTCCGGCGGTTGACACCCAGGACGGGCCGTGCTACCATGGAGACAAGTGTCCCATAAAAAAAGGAGGCCGTCCCATGAAAACCGACATCGAAATCGCACAGGAAGCCAAGCTCCTCCCCATCGCGGAGGTGGCCGCTAAGCTGGGGGTGCCCGAGGACGCCCTGGAGCCCTACGGCCGCACGAAAGCCAAGCTGGACCTGAACGCCCTGCGGGATCTGCCCCGCAAGGCCAAGCTGGTCCTGGTCACCGCCATCAACCCCACCCCCGCCGGCGAGGGCAAAACCACCACCAGCGTGGGCCTGGCCGACGCGCTGTGCCGCAAGGGTGAGAAAGCCGTTCTCTGCCTGCGTGAGCCCTCCCTGGGCCCCGTGTTCGGCATCAAGGGCGGCGCGGCCGGCGGCGGCTACGCCCAGGTGGTCCCCATGGAGGAGATCAATCTCCACTTCACCGGCGATTTCCACGCCATCGGCGCGGCCAACAACCTCCTGGCCGCCATGCTGGACAACCACATCCAGCAGGGCAACGCCCTGGACATCGACGTACGCAAGATCACCTGGAAGCGCTGCGTGGACATGAACGACCGGCAGCTGCGCAACATCGTTTGCGGCTTGGGCGGCAAGGTCAACGGCGTGCCCCGTGAGGACGGCTTCGACATCAC
>DYBS01000148.1:0-4655 GCA_019418525.1 Clostridiales bacterium | reverse complement strand
AGCCTCACCGACCTGAAGGCGCGGCTGGGCCGCATGGTGGTGGCCTACACCCGGGACGACAAGCCCGTCACCGCCCACGACCTGAAGGCTGACGGCGCCATGGCCGCCCTCCTGAAAGACGCCATCAAGCCCAACCTGGTCCAGACCCTGGAGGGCAACCCCGCCCTCATCCACGGTGGCCCCTTCGCCAACATCGCCCACGGCTGCAACTCCATCATGGCCACCGATACCGCCATGAAGCTGGGCGACTACGTCGTCACCGAGGCCGGCTTCGGCGCCGACCTGGGCGCCGAGAAATTCCTGGACATCAAGTGCCGCTACGGCGGCCTGACCCCCAACGCCGTGGTGCTGGTGGCCACCGTCCGGGCCCTCAAGTACAACGGCGGCGTGCCCAAGGCCCAGCTGGGCGAGGAGAACCTGGAGGCCCTGGAGAAGGGCCTGCCCAACCTCCTGCAGCACGTGGAGAACATCACCCAGGTGTTCGGTCTGCCCTGTGTGGTGGCCATCAACGCCTTCCCCACCGATACCGCCGCCGAGCTGAAGCTGGTGGAGGACAAGTGCAAGGCCCTGGGCGTCAATGTGGCTCTCAGCGAGGTGTGGGCCAAGGGCGGCGAGGGTGGTCTGGCCCTGGCCGACGAGGTGCTGCGTCTGTGCGCCCAGGAGAACCACTTCCGCTTCTGCTATGACGTGGAGGCCTCCATCGAGGACAAGCTCCAGGCCATCGCCACCAAGATCTACCACGCCGACGGGGTGGACCTCACCTCCGGCGCCAAGAAACAGCTCAAGCAGCTCACCGAGCTGGGCTTTGACAAGCTGCCCATCTGCATGGCCAAGACCCAGTACTCCTTCTCGGACAATCAGAACCTGCTGGGCGCGCCCCGGGGCTTCCGCATCACCGTGCGCAACCTGAAGGTGTCCGCCGGTGCCGGCTTCCTGGTGGCCCTCACGGGTGACATCATGACCATGCCGGGATTGCCGAAGGTCCCGGCCGCTGAGAAAATCGACATCGACGAAAATGGTGTTATCTCCGGCCTCTTCTAAGCAAATAAAACCTGAGGGCCTCTGCTCGTCTGAGCAGAGGCCCTCAGTCTTTTCCAATTTGAGAAGTACGTCAGCGCAGATACCAGGGCCGCTCCTCCTCGGGGGGCAGCTCCCCCTCCATAGTGCGCAGCATCTCGGCCTTGAACACCCGCTCCAGCAGGAGCGATGCCCACACCGCCGTCAGCGCCGGCAAAAACAGCAGCCCGAAGGGCCAGACATACAGCAACACACCCACCGCCACCAACAGCACCGCCAGTGCCAGCGTGGTGGGGGCGTGGGCCGCCGCCAGCCGGGCACTGAGGGCAAAGAGTCCCCGCAGATTGGTGCTGAACCGGGACAGGGTGGGAAAGAGAACGGCCAGATACCCCAGCAGCACCACCGCCACCAGCGCGCAGGCCACCAGCAGCACCACCGCCGTCCGGTCCCCGCTGGCCGCCATCTGGTAGCACATGTAGAGCAGCAGCACCACCGCCTGGCCCACCGCCAGGCAGATCAGCCCCGCCAGGAAGCCGGTTTTGAAGTTGAGCCGGAAGCTCTCCACAAAATTCTTGAAGGGGTAGGGCTCCCGCCGCCGCCAGCACTTCACCATGCTGTAATAGAGCGCCGCTGTGGCCGGGCCCGCCGTCACCAGCGGGATGCACAGCGCCACCCACAGAAGGCTCATGGCCGCCACGGTAAAAATGCGGTCGATGGTCTGGAAAAAACTGTTCTCGGGATTGAAAATGGTCCCCCACATGGCCGTTCCTCCTCCCCTTTTTGCTGTCGTTGGAGCCTATTTTACCTTATTTTTCCCGCCGCGTCAAATCCCCGCTCCGTTTCTCATTGTTTTTTTCTATAAAGTGAGGCTTTTTCTTTACATTTCGCCCACTTTCGGCTAGGATATCCTGTGCTGAGATCAAATCAACACACCGGAGGCGGAATCAACATGAAGGATTCTTTGGGCGTCATCACCGGGCGCTTTCAGGGGCTCCACCTGGGACATATGGAGTATCTGCTGGCGGGGGCCCAGCGCTGCGAGCATCTCATCGTGGGAGTAACCAACTTCACCCCCTGGGAAGAGAAGCCTGCCGGGGTGCGGGAGCTGGCCCGCTCCCAGAAAAACGCCAACCCCTTCACCTTCTACGAGCGCATGGTCATGCTGCGAGACAGCCTGGTGGAGGCCGGCCTCCCCCGGGAGCGCTTCGACATCGTCCCCTTCCCCATCGAGTTTCCCGAGCGCATCTACAACTTTGCTCCCCCGGAGGCCACCTATTATGTGACCATCTACGACCAGTGGGGCGAGCACAAGCGACAGGTGCTGGAGGACCTGGGATTGCGCACCGAGGTCATGTGGGTGCGGGATGACAGCCAGCGCCTCACCAGCGGCACCGAGGTCCGCCGCCTCATCGCCCAGGGCCAGCCCTGGGAGCATCTGGTCCCCCCCGCCGCCCGGCGGTACATCCAGGAACACGGCCTCATCCAGCGCCTGAAGGACGCCCTGTCCTGAAGGCGCACTCTCCCCGCACACCGTGCATAGCATGGGTCGTGGGCGGAAAGCCCGCTACTTCGGATGGGGAGGAACCACATATGTGTTGTAACAATCAGAGCCGTTCCTGCTGCCGCCGCTCCTGCTGGGGCAGCTGCCAGAACACCTGGGACCTGGAGCGCACCGGCAGCTCCTGCTATGTCTCCGTGCCCTCGTTCCTGTGCGCCGCCGCTCAGGCGGAGGAGGAGTCCTCTGCTCAGGCCGGTCACCGCTTCGTGCTCACCGGCACCATCGACCAGTTCCGGCTCCTCAACAACTGCGGCTGCAGCTGCAACTGAGGCTCCTACACGCCGCCCAGCCGGGCGGCGTACTTACCCCCCTATCCAAAAAAAGACGCGCCCATGCGGGCGCGTCTTTTTTCTTACTCTACCGTGCGGCCTTTCGTAATGGCATCCAGGAGCATCCGCGCCCCGTGGCGCAGGAATACCTCCCGCTCCAGATTCAGCGAGCGGCTCATATAGCCGTTCTTGCTGTCCGCCATACGCACCATCCCCGACAGTGCCGCCCAGAACAGCAGCACCGTCTCGTCGGGGGGCAGCTCAATGCGCACCACGCCTTCCGCAGCGCCGCGGCGCAGGAAATCGGCCAGCATGGCATTGGTGGCGTCGCCCACCTGGAGGATGTCTTTCATCCCCTTGTCCATCTGCTCCGGGTCCACGTTCACCGGCGCCTCCCAGATGGCGGTGTCATAGGCGGTGGGGTTGTCACCATAGAATCGGATGATGGCGTCACACACCGCGTCGTAGGCCTGGAACCAGTTGCCGTAGTGATCCACCGCCGCCTGGATCTTCTTCTGCAGCAGCACCATGCTGCTCAGGAGAATGGCGTTGACGATCTCTTCCTTGCTCTGGAAATAGACATACAGGGTGGCCTTGCTGTACTCCGATTCCCGGGCAATGTCGTCCATCGTCGTCTTTTCCGTTCCTTTGGCCGCAAAGAGCCGCTCGGCAGCCGCCAGGATCGACCCCCTGTGGAATTCGGTCAGTGCCTGCTTTTTGCTCATCCTTAAATCACACCCTCAGTCTTATTTCTTATATGACTAGTTTACTTCATTATCATACTATATTTTTCCCCTTATGGCAAGGGTTTTAGGGCATGTTTTCGAAAGAAATCGTCTATTCTTTCACACGCAGCGTATAGCAAACCACATTCTCCGGGTCCAGACACAGCACGCCGTAGCTGGCGCCGCCCCAGCCGCCCCGGATGGTGCCCGGGTTCATGACCCACAGCCCCGCCTCGTAGTTGCACACCGCCTCATGGGTGTGACCGAAGAGGAGCACTTCCGCCCGCTGGCGGCGCGCCTCCTGCACCGCTGCGCCGCAGCCCAGCTTCACCCCGCGGGTGTGGCCGTGCATCATCAGCACCCGGTGCCCTTCCAACAGCAGCAGCCGCTCGGTCTCCAGGTCAGTGCGCAGCCCGTCGCAGTTGCCGCACACGCACTCCATGGGCAGGTCCGGAAATTTCGCCTGGAGCGCCCGGGCATCCGGGTTCACATCCCCCAGATGGAGCACCATGTCGGGCTTGTCCTGCCGGACCGCGTCCTCCATATGGGTGAGATTCCCGTGTGAGTCGGAAAAGACCAGAACTTTCATCTTCAAATCACCTTTCGCCGCGGCGGGCATATACTGTGGGTGGACACACGTCCGGTGCCGCTCCGCCGCTGTGTCTAATTCCTCGATGGATGGAGGGAACGATCATGACCGATCCCAGACAAGGCATCCCGGAGAGCGTGCTCTCCTCCCTGCCCCAGGCCAAACGTATGCTGGGGGACCGGGGCGCGCTGGAGGCCCTGCTCCGCTCCCCCGACGCCCAGGCTCTGGCCGCGCTGCTCCAACGCCAGGACAGCGCCGCCCTTCAGCGGGCGGCCGACGCCGCCGGACAGGGGGACACCGCCCCCCTCCAGGCGCTGGTCCAGTCCCTCCTGAACAGCCGGGAGGGCGCCCAGGCCGCCCAGCGCCTGCAAAAGGACTTCTCCGGGCGCTGAAATTCGAAGCACCCCCCGCCGGAAAGGAGGCCCCGCCGTGGCCGAGCTGGAGGACAAACTGAACGCCATTCTGGGCGATCCCCAGACCATGGGGCAGATCCTGTC
>DYBS01000147.1 GCA_019418525.1 Clostridiales bacterium | reverse complement strand
GGGGGAGGGAGATGACGAAGCTGGTGAAGCGGCCGTTGGACTCGGCCCGGATGTTGCCGCCGTGGCGCTCCACAATCTCCTTGGCAATGGCCAGGCCCAGCCCCGCCCCACCGGTGCGGGAGGAGCGAGCAGCGTCCAGCCGGTAGAATTTTTCAAAGATGTGGGCCAGCTCCCCCTCGGGGATCTCCAGGCCCTCGTTGGAGATGACCACCTCGGCCCGGTCCCCCTCCCGCTGGGCGGAGACGTGGACCACGCCGCCGGCGGTGCTGTAATGGTAGGCGTTGCGCAGGACGTTGTCGAACACCCGGGCCAGCTTGTCCGGATCTCCCTGCACCACCAGATGGGGCTCCAGCCGGGTCTCGCAGGTGAGGTCCCGCTCGGCGAAGATGGGGTAAAATTCGTCGGAGAGCTGTTCCAGCAGCACGGTGAGCTGGATGGGCACCATCCCCGCCGGGATGCGGTCCAGGTCCATGCGGGTGATGTCGAAGAATTCCCCCAGCAGCTCCTCTAGCCGCCGGGCCTTGTCCAGGGCCACGCCGGTGAATTTGGCCCGCTGCTCCTCGGTGAGGCCCGGCTCATCGTGGAGGAGGGTCAGGTATCCCACCACCGAGGTGAGGGGGGTCTTGAGGTCGTGGGCCAGAAAGGCGGTGAGGTCCCGCTGCCGCCGCTCGTTCTCCTTGGCCAGGGCCTCCTTGGCCAGCAGCTGCCGCCGGATCACGTTCAGGTCCTGCTCCAGGGGCTGGAGCTCCTTGGGGAGGCGGATCTCCTCCACGGCGGTGTCGGTGAGGGAGTGGGTGGCCCAGCGGATCTCCTCCAGCCAGGTGGTGAAGCGCCCGATGGCCACATAGAAGGCCAGAAGCATCAGTACCACCAGGGCCAGGATGATGAACTCCACCTTGTTGGCCCGGATGTACTGGCCATAGGCCTGCTCGGCCACCTCGGTGCTCTGGCCGAAGAGGTGGGTGGCCACCCACACGAAGAGGCGGGGGATGGGGTCCTGGAGCACTCCGTCCACCACCACCTCCAGCAGGAACAGGGCCAGCGCGCAGGCCACCAGAGCCCCGATGACCACCAGCAGGAGCATCTTGAGCTTCAGGCGGGTATAGCGTTTTTCATACATAGGGCGGACCTCCTCCCGGCGGGATCGTCTGCCCCCATTATAGAGCGGGGGTCCGGGCCTGGCAAGGGCAGCGGAACACACATAACTGCGTTATGTGAGGGAAAGCGCCGTCTTTCAGCGGTTGCGGGCCTTTACTTCTCACTTTCCGATGTGATACAATAGCACTCAGCCATATAGAAAAGGAGGAATGGAGATGGAGGAGATCCAGGAGCTGCGCCAGCGGCTGACCGAGCAGCGGCCGGTGGATTGGGAGTCCTTCCCCGACATCGGTCTGTACATGGACCAGATCATCTCTTACATGCCCCGTCAACTCATCCACTATGGGGAGGGGGATGTCCTCACCTCCGCCATGGTCAACAACTATATCAAGGACGGACTCCTGCCCCGGGCGGAGGGCAAGCGGTACTCCCGCATCCATCTGGCGTTCCTCACCGCTATCTGCGTGCTCAAGCAGGTACTCACCGTAAAGGAGGCCAAGCGCCTTATTGCCGCGGGTACCCAGCGCAAGCGGGACCCCCAGGAGCTGTACACCTATTTCTGCCGCCAGCTGTCCGACGCCCTCACTGAGACGGCCCAGAGCCTGCCGGAGGACTGCGAAAAGGAGGACCTGCCCCGGCTGGCCCTCAACCTGGCCCTGCGCAGCTACGCCGACCGTCTGGCCTGCCAGCGCATCCTGGATATCCTGGCCGAGCAGGACCCCACATCGGAAAAGCAACCCCGCAAGCGGGACAAAAATAACTGAATCCGTCAGGAGGACATGCCCATGAGCGAATATGTCATTCTCACCGACTCGTCTGCCGATCTGACCGACGCGTTGGTGAAGGAGCTGGAGCTGGAGGTGCTCCCCCTCACCTTTACCATGGAGGGGAAAAACTACCACGACTACCCCGACCGGCGTGAGATGCCGGTGAAGGATCTGTACGCCGCCCTGCGGGGGGGTAAGCTGGTCACCACCTCTGCCGTCAATGTGGATGAGTATACCCAGGCCATCGAGCCCCTGCTCCAGGCCGGGAAGGACGTGTTGGTGCTGGCCTTCTCCTCGGGCCTCTCTACTACCTACAACTCCTCCCGCATCGCCGTGGAGGAGCTCTCCGAGCAGTACCCCGAGCGCAAGCTCTACACCGTGGACACCCTCTGCGCCTCCATGGGCCAGGGCCTGCTGGTGTGGTACGCCGCCAATATGCGCCTGGCGGGCAAGAGTATCGAGGAGGTGCGGGACTGGACCGAGGAACACAAGCTCAACCTCTGCCACTGGTTCACCGTGGACGACCTCCACTTCCTCAAGCGGGGCGGCCGCATCTCGGCAGCCACCGCCGTGGTGGGGAGCGTCCTCCAGATCAAGCCGGTGCTCCACGTGGACAACGAGGGCAAGCTCATCAACATGGCCAAGGCCCGGGGCCGCAAGGCCTCCCTGCTGGCCCTGGTGGACCACATGGCCCAGACCGCCATCGACCCGGAGCACCAGACCATCTTCATCAGCCACGGCGACTGCGTAGAGGACGCCGAGTTCGTGGCCGGCGAGGTCACCCGCCGCTTCGGCATCCCCCGGGAGAAGATCTTCCTCAACGAGGTGGGCCCCGTCATCGGCGCCCACTCCGGCCCGGGCACCATGACCCTTTTCTTCATGGGAAAGGAGCGGTAAGATGGAAGACCTGAAGTGGCTGGAGGTGGCGGTGGAGACCACCGCCGCCGACCTGGAAAACGTGGCCGCCCGGCTGACCATGAACGGCGTCAACGGCCTGGTGCTGGAGGAGGAGGGGGAGTTCCTCCGCTTCCTGGAGGAGAACCGGCAGTACTGGGACTATGTGGACGACGAGCTTTTGGAGCGGATGAAGGGCGTGAGCCGGGTGAAGTTCTATGTCACCGACGACGCCGACGGCCGCGCCCAGCTGGAGAAGTGGATGGAGGGCATCGACCTCCCTTACACCACGGCGGTGCTGGGGGAGAACGACTGGGCCCACTCCTGGCAGAAGTACTATAAGCCCATGGAGATCGGCAAGCGCCTGTATATCGTCCCCGAGTGGGAGAAGGACACCACCCCCGTGCCCGACGGACGCACCGCTCTCTATCTGAACCCCGGTCTCACCTTCGGCACCGGCTCCCACGCCTCCACCCAGCTGTGCCTGGCGGGGGTGGAGGAGCACACCACCCCCGGCTGCCGGGTGCTGGACCTGGGCTGCGGCAGCGGCATCCTCTCCATCGCCGCCCTGCGCCTGGGCGCGGCGGAGGCCGTGGCCGTGGACATCGACCCCAAGGCCGTGGGCGTGGCCTACGAAAACGCCGCCATGAACGACATCGGCAAGGACCGCTACCGCGTCCTGGCCGGGGACGTGCTCTCCGACCGGAAGCTGGTGGACGAGCTGGCGGAAAAACCCTATGAGCTGGTGCTGGCCAACATCGTGGCCGACGTCATCATCCCCCTCTCCCGGGAGGTCCGCCGCTTCCTGACCCCCGGCGGGGTGTTCCTCTGCTCCGGCATCATCGACACCCGGGCCGAGGAGGTCGTGTCCGCCCTTCAGCGCAACGGCCTCACCCTCATCGGACGCTGGGAGCGCAAGGGCTGGGTGGCCCTGGCAGCCCGTTAAAACAGCAGCAGCGCGCGCCGCGTTTTCGCGGCGCGCGCTGTCCATTTCCAGAAAGGAAACCTTGCGCTTTTGGCGGAAAGGTGGTACAATTTTTTGATAAATTCTCTGGAACGACCGGAAGCGGAGGAACACACTTGAAGCGAGAGACGACACAGATCAGCGGGGAGCAGATCGCCCTCCAGATGGACTACTGCATGAAGGTCCACGCCATGAACGCAGGCCTCGATCACACCCCCCTGGCCATGGTGGACACCTACGGCTGTCAGCAGAACGAGGCCGACTCCGAGCGCCTGCGGGGATATCTCAGCGAGATGGGCTACGGCTTCACCGACGACGAGCACCAGGCCGATCTGGTGCTGGTGAACACCTGCGCCATCCGGGAGCACGCCGAGCAGCGGGTGCTGGGCAACGTGGGCGCCCTCACTCACACCAAGCGGGCCAACCCCAACCAGATCATCTGCCTGTGTGGCTGCATGGCCCAGGAGGAGCACGTGGCGAAAAAGGTAAAGGAGTCCTACCGGCAGGTGGACGTCCTCTTCGGGCCCCACGCCCTGTGGCGCTTCCCGGAGCTGCTGTGGCGCTTCCGGGCCACCGGCAAGCGGGTCTTTGAGCACACCGATGAGGCCGGTTCCATTGCCGAGGGCATCCCCGTGGTGCGCCAGGGCACCGTGAAGGCCTGGGTGTCCATCATGTACGGGTGCAACAACTTCTGCACCTACTGCATCGTGCCCTACGTCCGGGGCCGGGAGCGCAGCCGCAAGCCGGAGGTCATCCTGGAGGAGATCCGGGGTCTGGTGGCCGACGGCTACAAGGACATCACCCTTCTGGGCCAGAACGTGAACTCCTACGGCAAGGACCTGGACGAGAGCGTGGACTTCGCCGACCTTCTGAAGGCCGCTTCGGAGATCCCCGGGGAGTTCCTGCTGCGCTTCATGACCAGCCACCCCAAGGACGCCTCCCAGAAGCTCTTCGACACCATGGCGTCCTCCCCGAAAATCGCGCCCTGCTTCCACCTGCCCTTCCAGGCGGGCAACGACCGGGTGCTCAAGGCCATGAACCGGGTGTACGACCGGGCGGGGTACCTGGACAAGGTCCGCCGCCTGCGGGAGGCCATTCCCGACGTGGTGATTACCTCCGACGTGATCGTGGGCTTCCCCGGCGAGACGGCGGAGGAGTTCGAGGACACCATGACCCTCATTGAGGAGGTGCGCTTCGACGCCCTCTTTACCTTCATCTACTCGCCCCGGGTGGGCACCCCCGCCGCCTCCATGCCGGACCCCATGTCCCGGGAGGAGAAGCTGAAGGAGTTCCAGCGCCTGGTGGAGCGGCAGGACCAGATTTCGGAGGAGAAGCACGCCGCCTACATCGGCAAGACCGTCCGCTGTCTGGTGGATGGGAAGGACGAGAAGGGCCTCACCGCCCGGACCCCCGGCAATCGGCTGGTCCACCTGGAGGGGGACGAGAAACTGGTGGGGCAGTTCGTAAACGTGGCCATCACCGGGGCCAACAAGTGGTCCCTATTCGGAGAGCTGGCCTAAGGCTCCCAGCCGGGCCCCGACGGACAGGGCGGCACGGATGAGGGCATCTTCCTCGGCGCTGCCGGTGAGGAAAAGGTGGCCCTCAAAATCCGTGAGGTGCCGCAGTTCCTCCGAGCCCAGGTGATCCTGGAGCCAGGAGAAGTGCCGGTCCCGGTAGGCGCGGTTCTGCTCATACTCCGGGTCGGAGAGGAAGCGGGGCGCCTGCTCCCGGACGTAGGCGCTGAGGTATTCCAGTAAGTCGGACATGGCGGTACCTCCTAGACAACAGCTCCGTTTGGAGATATTATAATGATATCAGCTCCGAATGGAGCTGTCAAGAGGAAGCACAGGATGAGTGTTTTATCAGAGCGCTTGAAAGAATTGCGGCTGGCCAATCAAAAGAAACAGGACGAACTTGCCGAACTTCTGGACCTGTCGTACAGTGCTTATAAACGGTATGAATATGGCGAGCGGGAGCCCACCGCCTCCACCATCGTGCGCATGGCCCGATATTTTAACGTGAGCAGCGATTACCTGCTGGGCCTCCGGGACGAGCCGTAATACCTGGCCCCGCCGGGGGTGTGCTCGCCGCACGGGCCGCCTACTCGGCGGGAGCCCCATTTCTTTTCGCGAAAAGAAATGGGGGAAAGAAAAGGCGGCGAGGGGGACTTCTCGTCCCCCTCGCCACTCCCCCCCAAGTGGGCGGCCTTCGGCCACCTGGTTTTGCCGGCAGTACAACAGGCTG
>DYBS01000146.1 GCA_019418525.1 Clostridiales bacterium | reverse complement strand
TTGATTGCGGTGAGGGTCCACCCGTTCCCATCCCGAACACGGAAGTTAAGCTCACTTGCGCTGAAAATACTTGTCTGGAGACGGACCGGGAAAATAGGTAGCGCCAACACAAACGCGGACAGAGCGATCTGTCCGCGTTTTGTCTATCTATGAAAAAGGAGGACGCAGTATGATCCTGAACTTCAATCAGATGGAGACCAAGGTGCTGGAGCATTTCAACGGCGGCGAGAAGGAATTAAAGGCCAAGATGCAGGTGGACGAGTACAACAAGATCCTGCACGGGACGCTGGCGCCGGGGGCGTCGGTGGGGCTGCACACCCATGAGACCAGCAGCGAGATCATCTACATCCTCCAGGGCAAGGGCACCGTGCTCTATGACGGCGCTTACGAGCCGGTGGAGGCGGGACTGTGTCACTACTGCCCCAAGGGCCACAGCCACAGCCTCATCAACAACAGCGACGCCGACCTGGTATTCTTCGCTGTGGTGCCCAATCAGTAATCAAGAAACGAAAGAAAGCCCCTGGAAGCGCCGTAATCAGGCTTCCAGGGGCTTTTGCTCTTGTCTGCTGGGGTTACATTACTTGGCGGGGAAGATCACTTCGGCCTCCTTGTCCAGATTCTCCAGCGCCTGCTCGGGGGTGATATCCCGGCCCTGGATCAGGTCAGAATAGGCGGTGCGCACCACGCTGTTCCACTCGCTGGTGTAGAGGGACATGGCGGGGGCGGAGGCGTCCTTCACCTGCTCATAGGAAATCTTGTAGCCCTCGTTGGCGGGATCGGCCCAGAAGTCCTTCAGGGTGTCGGTCTCCACGGAGGAGTAGGTGGTGGGCAGCACGCCGGTCTCGATGTGGTTGGCGGCCACCTGCTCGTCACTCATCAGGAATTTCACAAATTCCCAGGCGGCGGCGATCTCCTGCTGGCTGTGGCCCTCGGCGATGATGCCCACGGAGCCGCCGCCCAGAGGCGCGGCATAGCCACCGTAGCCCACGGTGTAGGACATGCCCAGGTCAATGCCCATCTCAGCGGCCTGCTGGGAGATGGAGGTGGCGCGGTTGGAGCTGGAGACGAAGGCGGCCAGCTTGCCGTTATAGAAGTCCTCCTGCATAGCGGAGCTGGCGCTGGACAGGGCGGGGATCTCACACCAGCCCTCCTCGGTCCAGTTGTACCAGTCGGTGAGGAACTGGCTCATGGAGCCGTCGGTGAGGCAGGAGGCGCCCAGTCCGTCTGCGTCCATGAAGCCCACGCCGTTGAGTGACTCCAGCAGGTAGTGCTGGTAGTAGGTGGGCTCGATGGTGTAGCCAATGCCCCGGATGGTGTTGCCGGAGTTCTCATAGATCTTGGCAGCGTACTCGTTGAGCTCCTCCAGGGTGGTGGGGGCGTGGTCCAGGCCGGCCTCACTGTACAGGTCCTTGTTGTAGTAGAGGATGGCGGTGCCGCGGGTGTAGGGCATGGCCACGATCTGGTCATCATAGTAGACGTAGTCGGTGAGTTCCTTCACCACGTTGTCCATGTCAAAGCCGTCCCGCTCCACATAGGGAGTCATGTCGGCCAGAATACCCTCACTGGCGAAGAGGGGGATGCCGTTGCAGGACAGGTCGGCCAGCACGGGGGTCTCGCCGGCGGCAATGCCGGTCTCAATGGCGGCCTGCACGTCGTCCAGGTAGCCCTGGGCCACCTCTTCCACGGTGATGCCGTACTCGTTGGTCTCGTTGAACTCCTGGATGGACTTCTTCAGAAACTCATAGTCGGTGTCGGAGGTGCGGTCGTGCCAGAAGGTGATGGTGATGGGCTCGGTGACGTAGGCGGGCTCGTCGCTCTCCTGAGAGGCGCTGGGAGAGGTCTGGGCGTCCGGGGTGGGGGTAGCGGCGGTGTTACCGCCGCCGCAGGCGGCCAGGGTCAGACCCATGGTTCCGGCGAGAAGAAGGGCAAGTGCTCTGTGTTTCATTTCCATTTCTCCTTTGATCATATTTGCACATACAACGTATGTATGCAGCCGTAGGAAAGGGGGCTACTTAATGCCACGGTAGCCGAAAGACGAGAGGATCTGACGGCTTAGAAGCAGGAAGAGCAGCAGCACCGGAAGCACTAAAAGGCTGTTGGCGGCCATCAGCACCGGCCAGTCCAGGCCCTGGTTGGCGTCCTGAAGGCGCTGCATGGCCAGCGTGAGGGGCCGTACTTGGTCGGAGTTGGTCATCACCAGAGGCCAGAAATAGGAGTTCCATGTGCTGATGAAGCTGAACAGCTCCGCCGTGATGATGCTGGAGCGGCACATGGGCAGCATGATGCGGGTCAGGATCTTCCACTCCCCGGCGTTGTCCATGCGCGCCGCCTCCACCAGTTCGTCGGGGACCTGGAGGAAGGACTGCCGCATGAGGAAGATGCCGTAGGCGTTGGCGGCAAAGGGGAGGATCTGGGGCCAGAGGGTCCCCAGAAGCTTGGCCTTGGAGAAGAGGATGTACACGGGGAGGAAGGTGATCTGGGTGGGGATCATAAAGGCCAGCATCACCAGGGCCCACATCCACTTCTTGCCCCTGAACTCGTAGCGAGCAAAGCCGTAGGCGGCCGGGATGTTGAACAGGGCCTGGAGCGCCACCACGCCCAGAGCCACCAGCAGGGAATTTTTGAAATATTGGGGGATGTCGATGCGCTGCCACACATCGAGAAAGGCCTCCGGCGTGAAGGTCTCCGGCCAGAGGGTGGGGGGAAAGCGGATGGACTCCCCATAGGTCTTGAAGGCGGTGGTGATCATCCAGTAGAAGGGGAAGAGGAAAAAGACCACCATGGCCGCCTTGAAGAGAAAGGACAGGACACCCAGCACCCGCCGCCGCAGGCGGTAGGCCCGGGGAGAGGTCAGCTTCATGGCAAGTCCTCCTTAGCGATAGTAGACGCGCTTACTCAGCACCCGGAAATAGAAGTAGGTCAGGATCATCAGGATCACCAGCAGTACCGTGCCCGCCGCTGAGGCGTAGCCCACCCGGGCGTTCATCTGGAAGGCGTAGCGGTAGATGTAGGTCACCACCACATCGGTGGAGTTGCCCGGCCCGCCGTCGGTCATCACCCGTACCACATCAAAGACCTTGAAGGAGCTGATGGTGATGGTGATGAGGAGGAAGAAGAGCTGGGGGGAGATCATGGGCAAAGTGATGCGGAAGAACTTCCGCACCGGCGGGGTGTTGTCCAGAGCCGCCGCCTCCAGGATCTCACTGGGAATGGAGCGGATGGAGGCCATGACGATGATGAGGTAATACCCCAGGCTCTTCCACACCGCCACCGCCGCCACACAGAAGAGGGCCAGGTCCGAGTCGTTGAGCCACCGGGACAGAGGCAGGCCGAACAGCTCCAGCATGGCGTTGAGGATACCGCTGTCGGCGTCGTACATCCAGGACCAGATGTAGGCACAGGACACCATGGAGATGAGGTAGGGGGTGAACATGCTCTTTTGCAAAAAGTGGTTCATCCGGCTCTCCGGCTCCAGCCACAGGGCGAAGAGGACGGCCAGCAGGAGGCTAAAAAAGAGGACGGTCACGGTATAGACCGCCGTGTTCCGCAGGGCCTCCAGAAAGTCGGTCTTGACCAAGAAGAGCACTTTATAGTTTTTCAGACCCACGAAGGTCTTTTCACTGATGAGGTTGTAGTCGAAAAAGCTGAGGTAGACCAGATTGACCAGAGGATAGAACACAAAGATGAACAGCAGCACCATGGCCGGCCCCACCAGCAGGTAGGGGACCACTCCAGGGCCGTGGGCCTTCCGGCGCGCCGGCCGGAGCCGCTTTTCCCCCCGCCTCATGCCTGACCCTCCTGCAGGTGGGCCATCAGCGCCTCGCAGTCCGAGCGGATGCGCGCGCCGTTCTCATCGAAGAAGTACAGGTCCTCCTCCGCCACGCCCAAATACACCCGGTCCCCGGCGCGGTACTGGAAGCAGCCGCTGTGTACCATCACGTCCCCCTCGGCCACATGGACCTTGTAGAGGACCTCGGCGCCCAGCATCTCCCGGGTGACGATGGAGCCGGAGCGAATATAGGCCATGGGCTCCCCCTCGCCCAGGAAGTGGACCCGCTCGGGCCGGTAGCCCACCCGGCACCCACTACCGGACAGGGGCAGGATGTTGGTGGGGGGCGTACCGATAAACTGGGCAGTGAAGATGTTGTCCGGGTCCCGGTAGATGACCTCCGGGTCCCCCTGCTGCATGATCTTCCCCTCGTTCATCAGCACGATGTGGTCGGCCATGGCCATGGACTCGGTCTGGTCGTGGGTGACGTAGACGAAGGTGGCCCCCAACTCCTGGTGGAGCTGGATGAGCTCGCTGCGCATGGCGGTGCGGAGCTTGGCGTCCAGGTTGCTGAGGGGCTCATCCATGAGAAAGACGGCGGGCTCCTTCACCAGGGCCCGGGCCAGGGCAATGCGCTGGCGCTGGCCGCCGGAGAGCTGGGAGGGTTTGCGGCTTAAATACTCCTCCAGACCCACCGTTCTGGCTACCTGCTCCACCCGGCGCTTGCGCTCGGCCTTGGGGACCTTGTTGTTCTTGAGACAGAACTCGATATTCTCCCGCACCGTCATGGTGGGGTAGATGGCGTAGCTCTGGAACACCATGGCCACGTTCCGCCGTCCGGGCGGCACGTCGGTGATGTCCACGCCGTCCATGTAGACATGCCCGCTGGTGGCCGGGCCGATACCGGCAATCATCCGCAGCAGGGTGGTCTTGCCGCAGCCCGAGGGCCCCAGCAGCACGGTGAAGGCCCCCGAGCGGAGGGTGAGGCTCAGGTCCTCGATGACCTGGGTGTTCCCGAAAGACTTGGAGACATGCTCCAGCACGATCTCAGCCATGGTGTTCCTCCTCTCCGCCCAGCAGGGCCAGGGCCCGCTCCGGCTCCCGGGCGTACAGCCCGTCCATGGGCAGCGCCAGCCCCAGCCGGTCCAACTCCTCCCGCAGGACCTCCATCAGCACCCCGGGGCCGGGGGCGGTCCGGGCCTGGGCCAGCACGCCGCTCACGTCCCGGCCGCCGAAATCGCCCCCCCAGGGGCCGGTACAGGTGTACTTCACGCCGCAGCTGGGGCTGCCGTCGATGCCCAGCACCCCCAGAAGCTTCACGTCCTCCGCCGCGGCGTAGGCCTGGAGCTGGAGGAGCACCGGCTCCAGCAGCTCCCGACACCTTTGGCGGAAGAAGGGGTTGTCGAACTGGTCCCGGGTGTGGCCCCAGCGGTCCAGGCCGTAGAGCATCAGCTCCGGACAGGGCAGCTGGAGGAGCTGCACGCCCCCGTCCACCGCCCGGTGGAGTAGAGAGCGCCGCAGGTCCTCCTCGGCCCGGATGGCCTCATTCCGGTAGCCCCGGCACTTGGCCGCGGTGTTGAGAAAACAGTGGCTGACGATCAGAATGGATTTCATGGTCCCATTTCTCCTTCAGAAAGACGGCCACGCCGTCGGCTTCGTTGCTTCCGATGATCCCGGTGGCCCGCTCCTTCAGGGCGGGGCAGGCGTTGGCCACAGCATAGCCCTCATCGCAGGCGGCAAAGAGGGACAGGTCGTTTTGCCCATCTCCAAAGCCCACTACATGGGATAGGCCGTACAGCCGCCGCAGCTCCGCCAATGCCCGGCCCTTGGAGGCCTGAGCGCTGTATACCTCCAGATACCATCGGGAAGTGGTGTACACATCTCGGTAGAAATCAAGGGTTAGACCGCAGCCCTCCAGCTGCTCCGACATGCGCGCCAGCCGCTCCGGCCGATCGTCCAGATACATGCCGTACAGGAGGGGGGTATTCTCCAGTTCTGCCGCGGTGCAGCGGCCAAAGCCGTTCCACAGGGCCGGATAAGCGGTCAAAGCCTCCCAGCGAAAATAGTGCTGGGCAGGCGGCGGCGCGGCGGGGGCGCAGTGGCAGCGGACCCGGCCCTCCTCCAGGGTGAAAAGAAGCCCGCCCACGCCGTTTTCGGCCTCTGCCCGTACCAGGGCCTCCTGTCCGTCAGAGGCGAGGGGGAGGGCATAGGGG
>DYBS01000145.1 GCA_019418525.1 Clostridiales bacterium | reverse complement strand
CCGCCCGGTGAGGCCCCAGATGGCCTTGTCCTCCCAGCGGTAGATGGGCACCGTCACCCGCCCGCCCCGGAAGGAATAGCCCTGGGGAAAGCCGATAGCCTCATAGGGAAAATCCGGTCCCGGTCGGGGCTCCAGAGGATAACTGGCGCAGACGGGCGGATTTTGGCGGAAAAAATCCAGCGGCACCCGGAAGGTCTGGGCCACCTCGGCGCTCTGGAGCCGCAAGTTCTCCGCCGCTGCGGTATCCACTACACCCAGCACCGGATGGAGGAGAAATCCACTCTGGTGGAGGAGCACGTCCAGCTCGGCCACCACCTCCACGGCGGAGGCGGGGATGCCCAGCTCCTCCTCCGTCTCCCGCAGAGCGCACTCCACAGCGTTTTCGCCGCGCTCCATGCGGCCGCCTGGAAAGCAAACCTCCCCCGGCTGGCGGCGCAGGGTGGCGGCGCGGACCTCAAAGAGGAGCTCCCACCCCGCCGGACCCTCTACGAAGGGTACCAGGACGGCATATTCCCCCGTCACATCCTGGACCCCCGGCGTCCGCCCGGCAAAGACGGCGCGCAGCTTCGCCCGGTCCTGTTCTCTCTCCACGCGATATACTCCCCTTTCTGTGCCCACGGCGCACCGGATATCAAAAGGGAGCGGACTGCCCGGCCCGCTCCCTTCTTGTACTTTTACAAGACGCTCCTGCTCTCAAACACGCGCAGCCATCCGCCGCGCAGGGCGTACATCAGTACGCCTCCCTCCACACGCCGCTTCCCGGGCTCTCCGGCGTGGCAGTCGGGACGCACCTCCCCCCGCACCACAGTGATGGTCTCCGTTTCCGTACGGAACAGGCAACCGTACCCGGCGAAGGCCCGCACCACCCGGTCCGCCCGCTCGGCGCTGTCGTCGGGGGTAATAGTCCGCTCCTCATCACTAGGCTCCGGCCAATACTCCCCGCCATTCTGGGGCACAGCGTTGGCCCACAGTCGGTCGAAATCGGCCACACAGGCCTTCACCAGCTTGGGGGCCAAGGTACGGATGGTGTCCGTCATGGTCTCCAGATCGTCCTCGTGGGTCACCGGGAAGGCCTCCTGGAGCAGGATATCCCCGGCGTCCAAGTCGTGCACCACCTTGTGGAGGGTAATACCGCTCTCGGTGAGATCCTTTAAAATAGTGCAGGGCATGGGCCAGGGCCCCCGGCCCGCCGGCAGCAGGGCCGGGTGGACGTTGACGCACCGCAGGGAGGTGTCCGCCGGGATGCGGTAGATGTATCCCGCGGAGAACAGGGCCTCGCACCCGGCGGAGGCCAGGTTTTCCAGATCCTCCCGTGTAATACGCTTGTCCGTCCAGGGAATATGCCGCTCCTCGGCAAAGGCCACCACCTGGCGGTTGAACTCGTAGTCGTTGTCGGTGGGATAGGTGAACACCTTCATCACGGTACACCCCGCCTCTTCCAGGGCCTCCAGGCAGGGATAGAGCAGGTCAAAGCCCGCGTAGGCAATCTTCATACCGCTCCCTCCTTACAGCAGGATGAGCCCGTAGCGCCGGCGCATCTCCTCCAGAAACGCATCGTCCAGCTCCTCGGTGCCGTCCCAGAAGGCCCGGCCCTGAAAGGCCCGCAAAGCCCCCTCCAGCAGCTCCGGCACATCGGTGGACAGGCACAGGGCGTCCTTGATAACATACTGGTGCTCGGCAAAAAGGAGTAGGTCGTCCTCCTCCAGAATCTCGATCTTCAGCGCTCCCTGGGGGGACTCCTCCTCCGCCTCCAGGATGTCCTCCATCAGGTCGGAGGTGCACTCGATGCCCTCTCCCACGTCTACATCGGGGGTGATAAAGCGCGCCTCGGTCTCGCTGGCACAGGGGATCACGTCGGGGTCGTGCTCCACCGGCGGGAAGGAGGTGAAATCCACCCGGTCCACCGCCTTGCGCAGCGCGGCCAGATGCTCCGGCCCCGCGCCGCAGCAGCCGCCAAAGACGCGCACCCCGGCCTTGGCCAGGGCTGGGACCAGACCGGCCAGCTCTTCCGGCGACACCGGATACACCGCCTTGCCGCTCTCCATCCGGGGCAGCCCGGCGCTGGGCTTGGCCAGCAGGGGGATGGTGGCGTAAGGGGTCAGGCGGGCGATCTGCTCCGCCAGCGCCTCGGGCCCCTCGCCGCAGTTGAGGCCGAAGGCGGCGGCCCCCATGCCCTGCATGACGATGAGGGCGGCCAGCACGTCGGTGCCCGAGGGGGTACGGCCATCCTCATCACAGGTGAAGGAGACCAACACCGGCTTATCCGACACGCTGCGCACGGCCAGCACGGCGGCCCGGGCCTCCGGCATAGAGACCGCCGTCTCTACCACGAAGAGGTCCACCCCCGCCAGCTCCAGGGCCATGGCCTGCTCGGTGTACACCGCCACCAGCATTTCAAAGGAGAAATCCCCAAAGGGCGGGATAGACCGGCCGGTGGGCCCCAGATCTCCGGCCACCAGCGCCTTCCCCTCCACGGCCTCCCGGGAGAGCTCCACCAGGCGGGTGTTGTACTCCGCCACTTTGCCCGAAATACCCTGCTCCTCCAGCCGGGCGGCGTTGGCCCCGAAGGTGGGGGCCAGCACCACGTCAGCACCCGCCGCCACGTAGTCCCGCTGGAGCTCCTGGAGCACCTGGGGGTGCTCCAGCACCCAGCGCTCGGTACAGACCCCCGCCGGCATACCCCGGCGGAGCAGCTCGCTGCCCGTGGCGCCGTCCAGCAGCAAGGGCAATGGGATATCGTTCATGGATGGAATTCCTCCTTAATCAAATCAGAACCGCCGCCGCCCGGGCGGCTATTCAGCAGACATTATATACAATCCCACTTTAAATTGCAAGGGAAAGCGGGAGGTATGAGGGGCCCCGGCGGCGGGCATACTCCAGGTACTACATAGGAAAGTGCGGGTGATTCCCCATGACTGCAAATCATACTCTTCGCCGCTGGCAGGCCGTCCTGGCACTGGCCCTTCTGGCCCTGTCCGCCCTGCTGTGCGCCTGTCTGGACCGGGAGCAGACCGATCTGGCGGATCGAGTGCTCCGGCTCCATGTACTGGCCAACTCCGACACCGACGCCGACCAGGCCCTCAAGCTCCAGGTCCGGGACGCGGTATTGGAGGAGGCCCGGACCCTGCTCCCCGCCGATGCCACCCGGGAGGAGGCCCTGGACATCCTGGCCGCCTCCCTGCCGGAGCTGGCCCAGGTGGGAGCCGAAACGGTGGCGGCAGCGGGCTATACCTATCCGGTGACCGCCTCTCTGGAGGAGGGCGCCTGGTTCCCCACCAAGGACTATGGAGACCTCTCCCTCCCCGCCGGTGCCTACACCGCCTTGCGCCTGGTCATCGGGGAGGGAGCCGGTCAGAACTGGTGGTGTGTGGTCTTTCCGCCTCTGTGCCTGGGTGCGGTGAGCGAGCCGGCAGAGCCTGCCGCCGTATTGGACGGCCTGGATGCCGCCCAGGTGGCCCTGGTCACCGGCGAGGAGCCGGAGTATGTCCTCAAGTTCAAACTTATAGAGGTGGTGGAGGGCATCCGGCGACGCTGGGAGGGAGCCTGAGTTTTATTAATATCCTCTCTATTTTTCCCAGTCAAACAACATGCATATGACTTTTTGTACAGGTATTTGGAGACTTTTATCTCGTCCTTTATAAAATTTGAAGGTAGTTTCTGTCAAAACTTTATCTAGTTTATTAACAATTTCTTAATTACTTTGAAAAGGACTTGTAATCTTTTGAGAAGGTGCTATCATATGTCATCGGAAGAAAATCAACTGGATGACGGGAACTACCCCGTGAAGAATGAGGTATGGATATGCTTCACTTTGTCACTACGTTTAATCTTATCATCGCAGTGGTCCTGACCCTGGCCTATTTCTATCAGCTGGTCTACCTCTGCATCGGCCTGATCCAGCGTAAATGGAGCAAGCCCACTCCCCAGGCCAAGACGCAGCACCGCTTTGCCGCAGTGATCTCGGCACGGAATGAATCTAATGTCATCGCGGAACTCATACATAGTCTAAAGGCCCAGAACTACCCCAGCGAGCTGCTGGATGTGTATGTGGTGGCCGACAACTGCACCGACAATACCGCCCAGGTGGCCAAGGCCGCCGGCGCCTTTGTCTATCAGCGCTTCAACAAGTCCCAGGTGGGCAAGGGCTACGCCCTGGACTATCTCTTCCGCCGCCTCCACGCCGAGGAGCGGGACGTGTACGACGGCTATTTCATCTTCGACGCAGATAACCACGTGGACCCCAATTTTGTCAAGGAGATGAACAACACCTTTGACAGCGGCAAGTACGCCGCCATCACCTGCTACCGTAACTCCAAGAACTTTGGTGAGAACTGGATCTCCGCCGGCTACGGCCTGTGGTTCCTGCGGGAGGCCCGGTTCCTCAACTCCCCCCGTATGGCACTGGGCACCAGCTGCCACGTCTCTGGCACCGGCTTTCTTATCTCGGCCGATATCATCCGCGAGAATGGCGGCTGGCCCTATCACCTGCTGACCGAGGATATCGAGTTCTCCGTCAACACCGCCATTCAGGGCCGCACCATCGGCTACTGCGAGAAGGCTGTCATCTACGACGAGCAGCCCGTCACCTTCCGCCAGTCCTGGGATCAGCGGCTGCGCTGGTCCAAGGGTTTCTATCAGGTGGACTTCAAGTACGGTATGGAGCTCATCCGCGGCTGCTTCAAGGGTGGACGCCGGGGCTTCTCCTGCTATGACATGCTCATGACGGTGGCCCCCGGCATGTTCCTCACCCTGCTGGGCATCCTCTTCAACGCCATCATTCTGGTGGCCTGCCTGGGCGAACCGGCCTACATCGCCAACCAGGTGATCGACACCACCGTAGAGTTCATCGGTATGGCCGTGGTCAACTTCTACCTGTGCCTGTTCCTCTTCGGTGTGGCCACCACCCTCACCGAGTGGAAGCAGATCCATGTGCCTACGCTGCACAAGATCGCGTACATGTTCTCCTTCCCCATCTTTATGTTCACCTATGTGCCCATCTCCATCGCGGCGCTGGTGAAGAAAGTGGAGTGGAAGCCCATTTATCACGGCGACCGCCGTCAGCTCAGCCCCCAGAAGTAACTACCAAAAAGTCCCCCGCCGAAAAATTCGGCGGGGGACTTTTTTTAATAACCGTTGACCAAGGCGTCCAGCACCTTAGCAGCCACGGTTCCGGCCACATCGGCGCCGCTGCCGCCCTCCTCCACCAGAACGATGAAGGCATAGGGGGCGTCCTCGTTGCGGAGAAATCCGGCGAACCAGGCGTTGGGGGCCTTGCCGCTCCCCACTTCACCGGTGCCCGACTTGGCACAGATGTCCATGTTGGGGAAACGGCCGGCGCCATAGGTCTCTTGGACGTTGTTGGCCATCATCTGGGCCAGGGTCGAGGCGGTGGTACTGTCGATGAGGGTACCGGTGCGGTGGGTGAACTGGAAGGAAGAGGGCAGACCACTGGCCGTCTCGGTCTTCAGGAGGATACGGGGCACCGCGGCCTTGCCGCCGGAAGCCACCGCCCCCATCCACACCATCATGGCGCAGGGGTTGACCATGTCATTGCCCTGGCCCACACCGGCCCAGCCCAGGCCGTTATCAGTGGCGCCGGTGACGTCGAAGGACCCGGCCGCCGACTTGAGGCCGCTCACATTATAGCGGCTGGTGAGCCCGGCCTTCTCCACATACTTGCTGAGGGTGTCTCCCCCCAGCTCCACGGCCAGCTGGCCGAAGACGCCGTTGCAGGAGTTGGCAAAAGCCCCGTAGATGTCCATCTCCCCGTGGGCGTAGGGGCAGGTGATGGCCTCGCCCCCCACCTGGGTGGAGCCGGTACAGGTAAAGGTGCGGTCAAAGAGCCTGGGCAGGTTTTCGATGGCCGCCGTGAGGGTGACGGTCTTGAAGATGGAGCCGGGCACGAAGGTACCGGAGAGGAAGCGGTTGAGGTATACGCCGTCGTACCGCTCGTCCCCGTCCTCGATGACCGGCGGGTCCAGAGGGTCGTAGGAGGGGGACGAGAT
>DYBS01000144.1 GCA_019418525.1 Clostridiales bacterium | reverse complement strand
AGATGTGTATAAGAGACAGCCTCCAGATAGGGCAGCATGGCGTCGATGGCCGCTTTACTCATTTTGGTGGTCGCGGCATTATCTGCGTAAATCATAGTGTACTCCTTGGTATTCAGTCCGCAAAAAGCGGTGTGGAAAGGTATCGTTCGCCGGTGTCCGGCAGCAGGGCAACGATGGTCTTGCCTCTGTTCTCCGGGCGCTTGGCCAGCTGGACGGCGGCCCATACGGCGGCGCCGGAGGAAATGCCCACCAGTACGCCCTCCTCCCGGCCCACCCGCCTCCCGAAGGCAAAGGCGTCCTCGTTGGAGACCGTGAGGATCTCGTCATAGATTCCGGTATTCAGCACGTCCGGCACGAAGCCCGCCCCGATGCCCTGGATCTTGTGCGCCCCGGCCGCGCCGGTGGAGAGGACCGGAGATGCGGCGGGCTCCACCGCCACCACCTTCACCGCGGGGTTCCGGCTCTTGAGGTACTCCCCCACGCCGGTGATGGTGCCGCCCGTGCCCACACCGGCCACAAAGATGTCCACATTGCCGTCGGTGTCCGCCCAGATCTCCGGGCCGGTGGTAGTCCGGTGGGCGGCGGGGTTGGCGGGATTCACAAATTGGCCAGGTAGAAAGCTGTCGGGGATCTCCCGGGCCAGTTCCTCCGCCCTGGCGATGGCGCCCTTCATGCCCTTGGCGCCCTCGGTCAGCACCAGCTCGGCGCCATAGGCCCGGGCCAGCTGGCGGCGCTCCACGCTCATGGTCTCGGGCATGACGAGGATGATGTGATATCCCCGCGCCGCGGCCACCGCCGCCAGCCCGATACCCGTGTTGCCCGAGGTTGGCTCGATGATGACAGACCGGGGGGACAGCAATCCCTTCGCCTCGGCGTCGTCGATCATGGCCTTGGCCACCCGGTCCTTCACCGAGCCGGCGGGATTGAACAGTTCCAGCTTGGCCAGAATCCTGGCCTCCAGCTTCTCCGCCTTCTCGATGTGGGTCAGCTCTAGCAGCGGGGTCCTGCCGATAAGCTGGTCGGCGGACGTGTAGATCTCAGCCATGGTTATGCCTCCTTTACGCGCTGGAACGCCTGCTCCAGATCCGCGATGATGTCGTCAATGTGTTCGGTACCGATGGAAAGGCGAATGGTGTTGGGATAGATCCCCACATCCGCCAGCTCCTCCTCGGTGAGCTGGCTGTGGGTGGTGGACGCCGGGTGGATGACCAGGCTCTTGACGTCCGCCACATTGGCCAGCAGGGAGAAGATCTTCAGGCTGTCGATGAACCGGAAGGCCTCTTCCCTTCCCCCCTTGATCTGGAAGGTGAAAATAGAGGCCCCGCCCCTGGGAAAATACCGCTCGTACAGGGCGTGGTCCGGGTGCTCTGGCAGGGAGGGGTGGTGGACCTTCTCCACCTGGGGATGGGAGGCCAGGTATTTCACCACTTTCCCGGCGTTCTCCACGTGCCGCTCCAGGCGAAGGCTCAGGGTCTCGGTGCCCTGAAGGAGCAGGAAAGCGGCGAAGGGGCTGATGCAGGCCCCCTCGTCCCGCAGCAGAATGGCCCGGATATAGGTGACGAAGGCGGCCTTTCCCCCGGCCTGGGTAAACCGGACCCCGTGATAGCTGGGGTTGGGCTCGCTGATCCAGGGGTATCTGCCGCCGGCCGCCCAGTCAAAGCGGCCGCTGTCCACAATCACGCCGCCGAGGGTGGTGCCGTGGCCGCCGATGAACTTGGTGGCGGAGTGGATCACGATGTCCGCGCCGTGTTCGATGGGGCGGATCAGGTAGGGGGTGCCGAAGGTGTTGTCGATCACCAGCGGCAGCCCGTGCCGGTGGGCGATGGCGGCAATGGCCTCCACGTCGGGGATGTCGCTGTTGGGGTTGCCCAGGGTCTCGATGTAAATGGCCTTGGTGTTGGGCCGGATGGCCCCCTCCACCGCGTCCAGATCGTGGGCATCCACAAAGCTGGCGGTGATCCCATAGAGCGGCAGCGTGTGGGCCAGCAGATTGCTGGTGCCGCCGTAGATGGTCTTTTGGGCCACGATGTGCTCCCCCTGCCTGGCCAGCGCCTGGATGGTGTAGGTGATGGCGGCGGCGCCGGAGGCCACCGCCAGGCCGGCCACGCCCCCCTCCAGCGCGGCAATGCGCCGCTCAAACACGTCCTGGGTGGAGTTGGTCAGGCGGCCGTAGATGTTGCCCCCCTCCGCCAGGTCGAAGCGGTCCGCCGCGTGCTGGCTGCTGTGAAACACATACGAAGTGGTCGCATAGATCGGGACCGCGCGGGCGTCGGACGCGGGATCGGGCTGTTCCTGCCCCACATGGAGCTGGAGCGTCTCAAATTTATAATCAGGCATGGTTCTGTTCCTCTCTGTTCTATGATTTTTATTGACAGAACAGATCGCACATTCGCCCGAAGCGGAAGTTCTTCCGCAGAAGTCTGAAAAAGGAATACTGCATAACCGGCTCCTTTTGCCTACCTATCAGGTATGTTAATTGGATCATACCACCATTTACCTACCAAGTCAAGGGGTAATTAAAAAGAAAGCTGCCGCCGCGGGGAACTTCCCCGCGGCGGCAGCTTTCCGCTGCTCCGTTCAGATGCTCGGATGTACCGGATCAGTACTCCTCCCGCAATGCTTCCGCTCTGGTGCGGTGGACGGTGCCCTTGAGGTGGTGGGGCGGCGCATAGAGCGAGGAGAGCTTCAGGGGGCCGTTTCCGGCGTTGCAGATGTTGTGCCAGGTGCCCGCCGGGACCAGGACGGCGTCCCCGCTGTTCAGGCAGCGCCGCACATCCAGCTTTTCCTTGCACGCGCCCATACAGACCAGCGCCCGTCCGCACTCCACCCGGATAAACTGATCCGTGTCCGAATGCAGCTCCAAGCCCACTTCTCCGCAGACCGGGATGCACATCAGGGTCAGCTGTAAATAGCTCCCCGTCCAGAGGGCCGTGCGGAAATTCTGATTTTTCTGGGCCGCACACACCATATTCACGGCAAAGGGCTCCGGTCCACGGTCAGACATGGACGAGCCGCATTTGCCGGAAGCATGAGATTCCATCACATTCGCTCCTTTCACAGTTGCCGCTCCATCCTATGCCTCCGACCATGTCCCAGTGCGGGGCGCCGCGGCGCATACATTCCCCCATTCCGGTCAAACTACGAGCAAGGGGGTGGTCGCATGCAAGTTCTGACCCTGTGTCTCACGGCCCTGAGCTCCTTCGGGGTGCTTTTTCTGACCGCCAAGTTGATCGGGCATAAGCAGATCGCCCAATTGAATTTCTTTGACTATGTCACGGGGATCACCATCGGCTCCATCGCCGCTGAAATGGCCACTGAGCTGGAGGAGCCCTGGAAGCCGCTGACGGCGGTCCTGCTCTACGGCGGTGTCACCCTGCTGCTCAGTATCATCACCAACAAATTTCCGCGGACCCGCAGGTACTTCTACGGCACGTCCACGGTGCTCCTGGACCACGGGACCCTTTACCGGGAAAATTTGAAAAAAGCCAAGCTGGATCTGGACGAGTTTCTCGTCCTGTGCCGGCAGCAGGGGTACTTCGACCTCAGCAGCATCCAAACCGCGCTCTTTGAGTACAACGGCAGGCTGACCATTCTCCCGGTGAGTACCCAGCGCCCCGCCACGCCCGCCGACCTGGCGCTGGCACCGGAGCAGGAGCTTTTGTTTACCGAGCTGATCATGGACGGCCAGATCCAGGAGGAACACCTCCAAAAGCTGGGGCTGGACCGGACCTGGCTGGACAAACAGCTCAAGCAGCGCTCCATCCACTCCGCCCGGGATGTGTTCCTGGCGGTCTGTGATCAGAACAAAAACCTGCGCATCTATCCAAATAACCGTGAAAAAAACGCGGCCGGGCTCAACAAGTGAGCCGACCGCCCCATAGGAGGAAGCAACATGGCAAAGCAAGGAATGGCACGCCCGGACTGGACCCACACCCACCCCCGCAATGACCTGCCGCCCGTCCCGGAGATCCAGGGAAAGGCCAGGCACGGAAAGGAGCGGGCCAAGCCCATCGTGGCAGGGACCACCGGTCCGGAGCAGAAGGTCTATCATCCGGACAGCCCTTCTTCCTCCCGTTGACCGTCTCCAAGCAGCGGGAGACACGGCTCCAAATAGCCGTGTCTCCCCTACCGCCGGTCACTGGTTATTCCTCAGTAAGGTCCAGGCCCCGCTCCCCCACGTCCACCGAGCCGTCCTTCAGGGAGATGAAGGGGGAAAACTCCGCTGTCTCGTCCTCATAGGTCAGGCGGATGGTGGCGTCGGCAAAGATGTCGCTGACGTTGCATTGCAGGATGAAGGGAGCGCAGTCCGGGTCCTCATAGATTAGGCTGGGCACCGATGTCTCCAGATCGTTGTGGTACAGGGACAGGTGCATGCCGGAATACCGGGGGATGATCAGGTAGTAGTCCCCGTCGGAGAGGTAGTGGATGGGGATCTGGTCCCTGTCCAGATAGCGCGCTGCATACTCATCCAGGCTGTCCATCTGCTGATAGCCCAGATGGGCCACGGCATAGAGCTGCCCCTCCGCAAAGGGGATACTCTCCTGCCGGCTGGCCTGTTCTTGTCCGGCGCATCCGGCCAGCAGACCCAGACAGGCCAGCGGTACCAAAAGCGCGGCTACCGTTCGTTTCATGGCGTTACCTCCTGTCTCGTTGTTGTGCCGGACGGTCCGGCCTGCCCTCATTATAGCAAATTCTCCGCCAAAGAAAAGATGGACGGCAGCGTTTGCTGCCGTCCATCCCATATGGTTATTTGTGTGAATCACAGCAATGGCACGGGGCGCTTCCAGGCTTGTGGCCGCAGGAACAGCCGCCCGGGCACCCAATGCATGTTTTGCCGCTCTTTTTGGCCTTGCAGACATATGCCGCGGCCCCGCCGAGGATCACGATCAGGATTCCGGCGGCAATGAGATCAATCATCATATTCCATTCGCTCCACTCAGTGTATATTCATGGGCCACCTCCCGGTCCGCCCGGAGGCACAGGTACACCAGCACGGCGGCAAACACGGCCACCGCGATCAGGCCGGGCAGGAAGCCCGCACCCACAGTGCCGGTGGTAATGAGGGTGCCGATCTGATAGACCAGGTAGCCTACGGTGTAGCCGGTGCCCAGCTGGAGTCCGATACCGGCCCACAGCCATTTGGCGCTCTTCATCTCGGAGTTCATGGCGCCGATGGCCGCGAAACAGGGCGGCGTGTAGAGGTTGAACATCAGGTAGGCCAGGGCAGCCACCTTGGTAATGGCGATGATGCCCGCCACCTCGGCGCCGGAGCCCTCGATCATGGCCAGCTCGTCGGTGTCGATGAAGTTCTGCAGGCCCACAAAGCACACCGCCAGAGTGCCCACCACGTTCTCCTTGGCGATGAAGCCGGTGACCGCAGCGGCGGCCAGCTGCCAGCTGAGCACACCCACGATGGGCACCAACAAATAGGCAAAGGGACCGGCGATGGAGGCCAGAATGGAGCTGTCGGCAGCCTCGGCCACCTGGAAGTTCCAGTCGAAGGTCTGCATGATCTGCACCACTGTGTTGCACAGTAGAATGATGGTGGCGGCCTTCACGATGTAGGCCCAGCCCCGGGCACACATGGCCTTGAAGGCGAAGCGCAGGGAGGGCGCCTTGTACTCGGGCAGCTCGATGATGAAGAAGGACTTGCGGTTCTTGTAGCCTGCGATTTTGTTCACCAACAGCGCCCCCAGGAAGATCAGCAGGATGCCGGTGGCGTACATGGTAAAGCTCACCCAGCCCGCGTCGTCAAAGAAGGCGCCGGCAAACAGGGCGATGACAGGGATCTTGGCACCGCAGGGCATGAAAGGGGTCAGCATGGCGGTGGCCCGGCGCTCCCGCTCGTTGCGGATGGTGCGGCTGGCCATGACACCGGGGATGGCGCAGCCGGTGCCGATAACAAAGGGGATCACGGACTTACCGGACAGGCCCACCTTCTTGAAGATGGGGTCCAGCACCACGGCCACACGGGACATGTAGCCGCAGTCCTCCAGCAGGGCGATGAGGAAGTACATCACC
>DYBS01000143.1 GCA_019418525.1 Clostridiales bacterium | reverse complement strand
TCCCCGGCCTGAGCCTCCCGTTTACCTATGAAGTGTTCCTCTGCCCCCTGGTGGTCACCTGGTACATCCTCACCGAGTGCGGCTCCATCATCGAGAACGCCGGCGCCTTGGGCGCCGACATCCCCGAGTGGCTGAGCAAGGCCATCGCCGCCCTGCGCAATACCGTGGACGAGGCAGGGGAGGGGAAGGACGGCGACGAGTCGGGCTAAAAGAGAATAACGTGTCCAAGTTGGGCACAATGGAAAGCCAGCGCCCGGACGGGAAATCGTCCGGGCGCTGGTTTTTATGGCTTGCTCTTTACCGATACTCCATCTTGGATGCAAGGCTTGCAAACAATTCGATTCCAGGTTGAGGGTCCGATTCGGTTGAAATGATCCCAAATGAACTGCCAATATGGTAAGGTGAAACATCGCTGGAATCGTTGCCTTTTTTCAAGTTAGAAATTTGTGCAAACCATCTGAATGCAGTGGATAAGCTCGTATTACGAAGCATTCGGAGCTTTTTATAACCATACCCGTTGTGAATATTAGATGTAGTTACGGAGACGGCGTGTCTTTCCAGCTCAACAAGATAGGAATAAAGTGTATGATCCATCTTATCGACTACATGGGAGTGAGAACTTAGATTGACAAGAAAAGTTTCAACATCATCAGTACTGGTATGGAGGAACGCTCTGCACCGATATGCTACAATCTGGTGCAGCAGTTCAAAAAACATCACCGAGACAGGCAACTTTACGGAACTATCAAAGGACAATTGATGAAGCAGGATGATTCGCTCCATAATCTTTTCCTGTGTTCGGGCGTCGATACCCTTGAACAGCCTGACAGGGAGCTCCTGCACAAGGTCCTGGTCGTTTTCGGGAATCTCAAACAACGCAAGATAATCCCGGTAAGTTTCCCAAAACTGGCCGGAAATCGTTCCGGTGTCCAGGTAAAGGGAGAAGGAGATGAATTTTTTCAAATAGTCCGAGACGAGCTCATTTTCGCGACCGGCTCCGTAGATCTGTGTGATGGAGCTTTCTAGGCGCTCCTGATCGACGGCAAGAATGGTGATGACGTTGGACTGCTCATTGAAAATGTGGTGAAGGCGCTCTAGTACCGTGATCGCGTATGCAGGCATGCAGCGGTCCAGCTCGTCGACCAGAATGATGATCGGTTTTTCAGCTGCCAGTTTTGAGAGAGAGGTTCCGAGTGCGTCCAGCTGCTGCTTGAAGGAGTAGTAGGAGTCGTAGTCGTGGGCGGCCTTTCGCTGACGATGGATTCTGTTTTTGTTGCGCATCAGCAGATCCTTGAGTTCGGATAGACTGAACCCCAGTTTTTCAGAGACCATTTGGTCAAATATGCTTTCGCTGATGTCCAACACAGTATCAAAGAACGCCTTCATACCCTCGGAAGGCTCTTTGAATAAGCGCGATTGTTCTCTGACCGCGTCGAGCATGGCCGCCACGAGTGCGACGGCCGGCTCCTCATAGTAATCGTACTGCCAGCAGTTGTAGCGCAGGACATAGTAGCGGTCGCCCGCTGCGTTGGGGTCCTGAAAGATGCTGATCTGTTCCTCGAAGCGGTCGAGAACGAAAGTCTTTCCGCAGCCCCATTTCCCATTGATGGCAAAGGTACAGCCCTTATGGTTGGCCGCTAGCTGCTGCACGACTTTTACGAGCGTATCCACAAATTCCTGCCGGCCGAGATAGTCGATGGCCATATGACAACACCACCTTGATTCACTCAAAAGATGACTCAAGTATATCATAAGACGCCAAAAGAGGGTAGGAAATTTGAAATACTAGAATTAGATGTATAGTATTTGGAGGATTACAGCTGGTTGTTTATCAAAAGAGGCAAATCGGTGGTTGGAATACTGTACTTTTGTAGGATGATTTGCGTTATTGATAAAAATATGGTAATTTAGGGTGAACAATATATCCGAAAGGGGTTGAGCAATACGAAAAAAGTGGGACAAGACTATGAGAAGGCGGGAGATGGAGCGTGGATTGAGTATTTTGGCCAGTATCTGAATGCAATTTGGTGTATGTTAGACATTAGCAAGAAACGCAAATATCCTGAAGCTGATGAAATTGTATTGCCTCTTCTTTTATTGTTTGCTCAATACATGGAGTTGTGGATCAAGACAATAACATTGAACTATGGGATAGGAAACGAAGGAGGGGCTTTGCTTACAGGCCATAAAATTTTGGAGTTAAAAGAAGATTTTCTACAGCTATTAGGGGAGAAAGAACATTTCATATATCAAAAAGACTTAGAGAGAATTTTTATGCTATATGCGAAGCTGGATTTGCTTACCAATGAAGGCGTCAGTTTGAGTGAAGCAGCACGATATCCTGTTACTTCAAAAGGCGAAAAGACGCTAAATGCGGAATGGGCTGATGATTTATGCGAAGGCTGTGGAGTTGACGCTTTGCCGATTATTAAAATAGGCGAGGAACTTTTAATGCTCACAGAGAATGTCTATGATTCAATTTATGAAAGTAGAGTCCACTCCGAGAAGATCGGTTCAGGTGAATGTTTAAATGAGTATTTATAAATAATGTAGATTACGGCTTTCTGTGTATTAAATTGATCACAAGACTTTGAAGATCAAATAAAAAATCACGCCTTCCATCACACGATGGAGGGTGTGTTTTTGTTGGGGCTTGTCTACTCAGAGACGCTATATCCTCCTCTTTACAGCTGTCGAAGATCTTCTTGGTGTCGATGCATACGGCCTCGCGGATGCAGTTGGCATCATGGACGGGGCCGGGAGCGACCTTTTCAGGCATTGCGATACCTCCTAACAGAGTAGTCGGAATTGCTTCCGAGCCATTCTATGGAGGTGGTAGGGAAGTGGTGCAGGGTCAGATGGACAGGGGGGCGGAGCCGAGGGGATAGGTGTCGATCTGGGCCCGGCCGAGGGTGTAGGAGAGCAGGTCGGTCCGGCCCAGGGTCTCGTAGGGCCTGCCCTGGATGGAGCCCGCCAGAATCCGCTCCGTGAGGGTGAGCATGTCCTTCAGGTAGGAGAGCCCCAGGTCGGGATTCCGCGGCGTGAGGGGGTCCATGCCAGGGACGGGGACGATCTGCTGCTGGTAGCGGTGGCCGCACAGGAAGAGGGGCTCCGGTTTTTCGCGGAAAAAGTCCAGGGTGCGCCTCAACGTCTCCCGGTAGACGGTGAGTACATCGGGGAGGAAGAAGAGCCAGGCGTAGCCGGAGCCGAAGGCGTCGCCGGTGGCCAGCCATCCCCGCTCGGCCTCGTAGTAGAGGACGCTGCCGGCGGTGTGGCCCCTGGCGTCCAGCACCTGGAGAGAGAGCCCGCCCCAGGTGATGGTATCCCCGGGCCGGACCGGAATGGGGTGGGCCACGCCGGGCACCGGGTCGTCCACGGGCACGTAAATGGGCACGTCTTGGAACTGGGGCAGGGCGCCGGTGTGGTCGAAGTGGTTGTGGGTGAGGGCTACCCGGATGGCCCGGCCGTCCGCCAGCCGGTCCACGATCTCCCGCAGGGCGTGGCCGGGATAGGGGAAGCCCAGGTCCACCACCAGCACGGCGTCGCTCCCCTCCAGAACATAGACGCTGCCCGGACCGTGGAAGGAGCCGTCGCGCTGGAGCCCGGGCGGGCGGTCCAGGGTGGCGTCCTGGATGTGCCAGACGCCCTCGGTCAGGCGCTGGGCGGTGTAGGGGGCGTGTTCAAATGTGGTCTGCATGGCGTTCACCTCATTTTTCCAGCATACCACGGCACATCGCCGCCGTCCAGAGCAAAAAAGCCCCCGCATCCTCTTCGGGATGCGGGGGCCGTTTGTGTTTAACCCTTGGACTTCATGTCGCCATAGTGGCTGTACATGGGGGAGGGCATTCCGAAGCCGCCGGCCACGGGGAGAGCCTCGCCGGTGACGAAGGAGGAGAGGGGACTGGCCAGATACAGGCAGGCGTTGGCGATGTCGCCGGGCTGACCGGCCCGGCCCATGGGCACGGTTTTCAGGAAGGTGTCCAGGAACTCCTGGGACATGTTGCCCATGGCGGCGTCGGTGGCGATGAAGCCGGGGAGGATGCAGTTGCAGCGCACGCCGTCGTGGGCGTACTGGGTGGCGATGTTCTGGGAGAGGAAGATGATGGAGGCCTTGGCCACGCCGTAGGAGATGCGGTACATATCAGGGTACTTGCCGCCCACCGAGGCGATGTTGACGATGGAGCCGCCGCCGGTCTTGACCATGGAGGCCACGGCGGCGCGGCAGGTGTCGTAGACGCTGCGGAGGTTGTCGTTGACGATGGCGAGGAAGTCCTCGGCGTCGGTGTGGAGGAGGTCGAAGTCCTTATGTACGTCGGTGGCGCCGTAGTTGTTGACCAAAATGTCAATGCGGCCCTCCTTGGCCACCACCTCTTCCACACTGGAGCGGAAGGTCTCGGGCTTGGAGGCATCGAAGTAGCACACGGCGGCCTGACCGCCGGCGGCGGCGATCTCATCGGCCAGGGCCTGTCCGGCCTCCAGGCGGCGGACGGCCAGATAGACTTTGGCCCCCTCCTGTGCCAGGCGCAGGGCGCAGGCTTTGCCGATGCCGCGGGTGGAGGAGGTGACCATAGCGATTTTATTGGTGAGCAGAGACATGGCGATTTCATCCTTTCGTGTGGGTGGGCGGCGGGCCGCCCGGATGCTCTGAGCATACACCATTTGGAAGCAGAATTCATGTCTAAATTGTAAACTCTTAATTCTAAAAACGAAGAGGGCGGGGAGGGGCGAAATTGGCCGCGAAGGATTGTAAAGAAAAAAAGAGTGTGGTATACTGACTTGGTATGGAAAAAGACACACAGAGGTGTTTCAATCATGGAAAATGAGAAAAAAGTCATGCTTTCGGGCATTCAGCCCAGCGGTGACCTGCATCTGGGCAATTACCTCGGCGCCATCCGGAACTGGGCTGCCCGGGCGGAGGAGTTCGACTGCTACTACTTCATGGCGGATATGCACACCATCACGGTGCGGCAGAACCCCGCCGACCTGCGCCGGCGCACCCTGGAGCAGCTGGCCCAGTACATCGCCTGTGGCCTGGACCCGGAGAAGAACACCCTCTTCATCCAGTCCCACGTCCACCAGCACGCCGAGCTGGGCTGGGTCCTCAACTGCTACACCATGTTCGGGGAGCTCTCCCGCATGACCCAGTTCAAGGACAAGTCCGCCAAGCACAAAGACAACATCAACGGCGGCCTCTTCACCTATCCGGCCCTGATGGCGGCGGACATCCTGCTCTATCAGCCCGACTATGTGCCGGTGGGCGAGGATCAGAAGCAGCACGTGGAGCTGACCCGGAACATCGTCCAGCGCTTCAATGGCCTCTACGGCGAGGTCTTCAAGATGCCCGAGCCCTACATCCCCAAGGCCGGCGCCCGGGTGATGGGCCTGAGCGACCCCACCAGCAAGATGAGCAAGTCCGCCCCTGAGGGCTGCGTGTTCCTGATGGAGAAGCCGGAGGACATCATGCGCAAGTTCAAGCGGGCCATCACCGACTGTGACACCGAGCACTGCGTGCGCTACGACCGGGAGAACAAGCCGGGCGTGGCCAACCTCATGCAGATCTACTCCGCCGTCACCGGCAAGAGCTATGAGGAGATCGAGCGGGAGTTCGACGGCAAGGGCTACGGCGTCTTCAAGCCCGCTGTGGGTGAAGCCGTGGTGGAGACCCTGCGCCCCATCCGGGAGGAGGCCACCCGCATCCTGGCGGACAAGGCCTATCTGGAGAGCGTGTACCGCGCCGGCGCCGAGAAGGCCTCCTATGTGGCCAACAAGACCCTGCGTAAAGTCTATAAAAAGGTGGGCTTTGTGGCCCGCTGAGGCCCGCTCCACCCGCAAAAGGAGAAACCGTTCTCATGTCTATGACGATCGAGAGCATCGGCCTGGTGGCCGGTGCGCTGGTGGCCGCCCTGCTGGTGGCCCTCATCACCACCCCCATTGTGAAGAATCTGGCCCAGAAGTGGGGGGCGGTGGACGTGCCCAAGGACGGCCGGCGTATGCACGACCACCCCATCCCCCGGATGGGCGGT
>DYBS01000142.1:5031-6085 GCA_019418525.1 Clostridiales bacterium | reverse complement strand
AAATTTGACTTGGAGGCCTGCCTGAAAAAGGGTCTCATGGGACTGGAAGAGGCCAAATAAGTCACATCCGGTCCGGCGTCTGTTGCGCTGGACCGGATTTTTTTGCCTTTCGTTGTTTTTACAACCGATAAATTCCTACCAGCATGGTATTCTTTCTTTAGCCAAGACGGAGATGCGATTTCTCCCGCCGGTGTGTACATACTAACAGCATCCCTCTGAAAGGAGTGTCTTTTATGCTCAATCCCCGGAAAGCCGCCGTGGTGGGCTGCGGATTCGTGGGCGCGTCCATCGCCTTTACCCTGATGCAGCGGGGCCTGTTCTCCGAGCTGGTCCTCATCGACGCCAACCGCGCCAAGGCCGAGGGCGAGGCCATGGACCTGAGCCACGGCCTGCCCTACACCGCCCCCATGGACATCTACGCCGGCGACTACGACGACGCCGCCGACTGCGGCCTCATCATCGTCACCGCCGGCGCCAACCAGAAGCCCGGCGAGACCCGCCTGGACCTGATCGGCAAAAACGTGGCCATCCTCAAATCCATCATCCCCGAGATCCGCCGCCGGAATTTCGAGGGCATCCTCCTCATCGTGTCCAACCCGGTGGACGTGCTGACCTACGCCGCGTGGCACATGTCGGGCCTGCCTGCCAACCGGGTGTTCGGCTCGGGCACCGTGCTGGACACCGCCCGGCTCAAGCAGCTGCTGGGCGAGCACCTGCGGGTGGACAGCCGCAACGTCCACGCCGTCATTATCGGCGAGCACGGCGACAGCGAGCTGGCCGTGTGGAGCGGCGCCAACGTCTCCGGCATCGACCTGAACGACTTTTGCGAGCTGCGGGGCCACTACGACCACCGGGCCTCCATGCAGCGCATCTACGAGAACGTGCGGGACAGCGCCTACCAAATCATCGAGCGCAAGGGCGCCACCTACTACGGCATCGCCATGGCGGTGGGCCGCATCGCCGAGAGCATCGTGCTGGACCAGGAGTCGGTCCTCCCCGTGTCGGTGGTGCTGGAGGGGCAGTACGGCCTGGACGGCCTGTGCCTGTCCATCCC
>DYBS01000142.1:3465-5021 GCA_019418525.1 Clostridiales bacterium | reverse complement strand
GTGGTAGGCAAGAACGGCTTGGAGAGCGTGCTGGAGATCCCCCTCAGCCCCGAGGAGGACCAGGCCCTCCACGCCTCCGCCAAGCAGCTCAAAGAGGTCATCGCCCAGCTGGAGTTGTAACAAGTGCAAAACGGCCCGGAAAGCAGCAGCTTTCCGGGCCGTTTCTCTTATTCCAGATACGCCATGGGGCACACGCTGATGCACCGGCCGCACACGTCGCAGAAGCCGATGTCCTTCAGCTCCTCAGCGTTGGGCAGGAGCACCGTGTCGTGGCAGCGGAAGCGGTCGAAGTCGTCCGGCTTCAGCGCCCCCACCGGGCAGTTGCGGAAGCACAGGCCGCATTTGCCGTTTTTATGGTAAATGCAGCGGTCCTCCGCCTCTTCGGTGTTCACCGTCAGCGGCGCGGAGGTCAGGATGGTACAGAAGCGGCCGCCGGAGCCCTTTTCGGTAATGAGCATCCGGTTGGCCCCGAAGGCCCCCAGCCCCGCGATGGCGGCGGCGCTGCGGTGGGACCACATGGACTTCAGATCCTTGGGGTCGTAGGTGTGGGTGCCGGCGATGGGATAGCAGGAGTAGCCCTCCCCCTCCAGCAGGGCGGACACGGCCTTGCCGATCTGGTCGAAGTAGTCGTTGAGCACGATGTAGGACTCGCCCCACACCGCCGGCGCGCCGGAGCTGCGGCGGGGGTCCTGCACCACCTCACGGGTGAAGGGCACGAAGTAGCTGATGACCCGCTCCGCGTCGGGGAGCAGCTCCCGGGGCTCCAGATGCCAGGGGCCGATCATAGTCTTGAGTTGGGCATAGCGGGGGTCGTCCGCTGCCGACACCGCCACCAGCGGTGCCCGGAACAGGTCCGGCCGGTTCAGCCGTTTCACCTCGTCGGCGATCAATTCCCGCAGCCGTACATCCAGTGATTCCATATTCCTTCTCTCCTTTACAGCGGCGTGCCCCGAATCCCCCGGAGCGCGCCGGGATTTCCTACTTCCGGTCCCGGAACGCCTGCCGGATGCGCTCCTGAGAGGTGGACAGGCACTCCATCAGGTCGGGGTTGAACTCTCCACACTCTCCGTTGAGGATCATTTCTACCGCCTTCTCGTGGGTAAAGGCCTTTTTATAGACCCGCTCGCCCACCAGGGCGTCGTACACGTCAGCCAGGGCCACCACCTGGGCCCAGACCGTGATCTCCTCCCCCTTCAATCCATCGGGATACCCCTTGCCGTTCCAACGCTCGTGGTGGTGGCGGCAGATGTCATAGGCGTAGTCGTACACCGGGTTCTCCCGCAGGCGGGGCACGCTGTCCAGGAGCACACACCCCTGGGTGGTGTGGGTCTTCATGATCTCGAACTCCTCAGGTGTGAGGCGTCCGGGTTTATTCAGGATGCTGTCGGGAATGGCGATCTTGCCCAGGTCGTGCATCACTGCCGCGTCGGCAATGAGCCCCAGCTCCTCCTCGTCGAAGTGGTACTTTTCCGGATACCGCTCCATGAGGATGTGCAGCAGCAGCAGTGTAAGCTGACGGATACGGCGCACATGCTGCCCCGACTCCTGATCCCGGA
>DYBS01000142.1:0-3455 GCA_019418525.1 Clostridiales bacterium | reverse complement strand
GATCCCGGAACACGATGGCGGTGGCCAGCGTCTCCAAAATGGAGCTGTTCAAGTCCCGGATCTCCTGCGCCTGCTGGGCCAACATCTGATCCTGGGTGCGTACCAAGTTGTTCAGCTGAATCACATTGCCGATCCGGCGGCGGATGAAGTAGGGCACGATGGGCTTTTCGATGATATCCACCGCCCCCAGGTCGTATCCCAGACGCAGCTTTTCCGCCGAATTCTCCGCTGTGATGAGAAACACCGGCAGCTGCTCCAGCAGCTGCCGCCGGCCCAGCTCCCGCAGGACTTGGAACCCGTCCAGCACCGGCATCACCACATCCAGCAGCACCGCTACGATCCGGCCCGGATAAGACTCAATACAGTCCAGAGCCTCCTGGCCGTTGGTGGCCTCCAGTATGTGGTAGTCATCACCGAAAGCGATACCCAGAACGACACGGTTGATCTCCTCATCGTCTACGATCAGGATGGTCTGTTTCTCCGCCATACTACCGTTTCCTCACTTTCAGATCCCGCTCATTCTGTCAGCGCAGCAATAGCCGCACAGGCGGCCTCGTAGTCCGCACACAGAGTGTCAAAGAGAGCGGGGATCTCAGACAGGCGGCTCCCCCGGACGGCCAGTACCAGCGCATCGCTGTCCGCACGTACCAGCTCAAGCCCCAAGTTGGCCGCCACACCTTTCAATGTATGCGCCGTGCGCTCCACCGTCTCATGGTCCTTCGTCTCTACCGCAGCCTTCAGCGTTTCAAAGGTGGTGTCCTGGGGGAATTTTTTCAAAAAGCGCACCGCTAGCGCGCGGCTTCCGCCAAAACGATCCAGCGTCCCCACCAAATCCATACTCAGCGTTCTAGCCAATTCTTCCAGATTCATATCTCCACTTCCTCCGCTTCTGGTCTAAGATATATTCCAGATGATATCCGGCCATCTTTACCTATAACATAATAAGTTTAGAATACGCCAACTTCGCTCCCATGTCAACCGTTTTCCCATTGTGCCGAAAAAGACCCAGATGCGCCGTAAACACGGCACATCCGGGTCTTTTGTTCCAGAAATTAGCCCAGGAAGAACTGGCTGACGCTGAGGACCAGGCCGGAGAACACGATGGAAACCGTGGAAACCAGCTTGATCAGGATGTTCAGAGAAGGACCGGAGGTATCCTTGAAGGGATCGCCCACGGTGTCGCCGATGACGGCAGCCTTGTGGCAGTCAGAGCCCTTGCCGCCGTGCTTGCCAGACTCGATGTACTTTTTGGCGTTGTCCCAAGCGCCGCCGGCGTTGGACATGAACACGGCCACGGCAAAGCCGGTGACGGTCACGCCGCCCAGCAGGCCCACGACGGCCTCCACGCCCAGGATGCAGCCGGTGACGATGGGCACGATGATGGCCAGCAGGGAGGGCACCACCATCTCATGCAGGGCGCCCCGGGTGCACAGATCCACGCAGCGGGCATAGTCGGGATCGGCCTTGCCCTCCATGATGCCGGCGATCTCCTTGAACTGGCGGCGGACCTCCACCACAATGGACTGAGCCGCGCGCTGTACGCCGCTCATGGTCAAGGCAGCGAAGATGAAGGTCAGCATGGCGCCCAGGAAGATGCCCACCAGGACGGCGGGATTGGTCAGGGACAGGTCGACGGTGGTCTTGGTCTCCACCACGTCCACATAGCTGACCAGCAGAGCCAGGGCGGTCAGAGCGGCGGAGCCGATAGCGAAGCCCTTGCCAGTGGCGGCAGTGGTGTTGCCCAGGGAGTCCAGAGCGTCGGTGCGGTTGCGCACTTCCTCACCCAGGCCGCTCATCTCGGCGATACCGCCGGCATTGTCAGCCACGGGGCCGTAGGCGTCAGTGGCCAGAGTGATGCCCAGGGTGGACAGCATGCCCACGGCAGCAATACCGATGCCGTACAGGCCCTTATTGAAGCAGGCCTCATAGACCTCGTGGTTGGCGGTGTCCAGAGAGCCACCGGCGGCCAGGAAGGAGACGATGATGGCGATGCCCACGATGATGACGGGGGCGGCGGTGGACAGCATGCCCAGAGAAATGCCGCCGATGATCGTGGTGGCAGCGCCGGTCTCGGTGGCGTCGGCCAGACCCTGAGTGGGCTTATAAGTATCAGAGGTGTAGTACTCGGTGAAATAACCGATGGCACAGCCGGCCACCAGACCGGCCAGGATGGCCACATACACGCCCATGTCGCCCAGAATGAACCAGGTCAGCGGGGCGGCCAGGATGGCAGCCAGAATGGCGGCGGTGTAGGTGCCTTTACGCAGGGTGCCCAGCAGGTCACGCTGAGAGGCGCCCTCCTTGGTACGAATGAGGAAGGTGCCGAGCACGGAGCAGATAACACCCAGCACAGCTATAGTCAGGGGGAGCAGCATGGCGTTCCAGACCAAGTCGCCGCCACCGTAGGCAGAGGCACCCAGAGCAAAGGTGGCCAGGATGGAACCCACATAGGACTCGTACAGGTCGGCGCCCATGCCGGCCACGTCGCCCACGTTGTCGCCCACGTTGTCGGCGATGGTGGCGGGGTTGCGGGGGTCATCCTCAGGGATGCCGGCCTCCACCTTGCCCACCAGGTCAGCGCCCACATCGGCGGCCTTGGTAAAGATACCGCCGCCCACACGGGCAAACAGAGCCATGAAGGAGGCGCCCATGCCGAACATGACCATAGTCTGGGCAATCTTCTCGGCACCGAAACCAGCGATGTACTTCAGGATGTGGAACCACACAGAGATGTCCAGCAGGCCCAGGCCCACTACGGTGAAGCCCATAACTGCGCCGGAGGAGAAGGCCACATTCAGGCCCCGGTTCAGGCTCTCATGGGCGGCGTAGGCGGTGCGGGCATTGGAGGAGGTGGCGATCTTCATGCCAATGAAGCCCGCCAGAGCGGAATAGCAGCCGCCGGTGAGGAACGCAAAGGGAATGAACCAGTTGTCCAGCTGGTGGGTGGCCACCAGGATCAGCAGCACCACAAAGACGACGGCAAAGATCTTGACCACCGTCTTATACTGCCGCTTCAGGTAGGCGTTGGCGCCCTTGCGGATGGAGGCCGCCAGCTTTTTCATCAGATCGGTGCCCTCGGAAAATTTGAGCACCTTCCGACTCTGCACCCAGGCAAAGAGCAGTGCGATCACTGCGCCCACCAGGCCGAGCCAGAACAGATTGTCTACTTGACTCATGTTCCCAACTCCTTTGTTACTTCGGAAACCTCATTAAGGTCCGGCTTCCTTCTCTTTCTAACAGCCTAATCTTAGCGCATTCCCGGTGGGTTTTGCAAGCAGTTCCTGAGTTCATTTTATATAGTACTCTGTTTTTTTACTTTTTACACAAAACTGATGGGTCGCAGATTTATTTTTGTGGTAATTTTACATATAAACTCTGTGGTGTAGTTTATATTTTACCAAAACTACACAATAAATATAAAAAAAATCGACAAAAGGAGGACAAACGTCCTCCTT
>DYBS01000141.1:2171-6095 GCA_019418525.1 Clostridiales bacterium | reverse complement strand
GTCAATGTTGTCCCCGATGGAGATAATCCGCACCCCCGCATCCCGCAGGTCCTCCAGCTCTACCAGCCCCCGGCTGTTACGCCGGGAGAAGCGGGAGAAGTCCTTCACCAGGAGGATGTCGTACCGATGTGCCATGAGCCCCTTCCGCATGGCCTGATAGCCCTCCCGCTGTTCAAAGGTGTAGCCGGAGCGGTCCCGGTCCTCGTAGAAGGTGAGGGAGCTGTCTGGGAAGCGCTGGCGGACAAAATCCCGGAGGATAGCCTTCTGGTTCTCGATGGACACGTTGTCCCGGTCCAGCTCCTCGTCCACCGAGATGCGGCAGTAGCCCGCGATGCTGTGTGTTTCCTTCAAAGGTCCTGTTCTCCTGTCCGTATCAAGTCTGATGTTTCTGCTCTAAAAGAGCAGATAATATTGTAATATGGCCGCTTTTTGGGCGCAATCGGAAAGAAAAACCAGGGCGGCGGAACCGCTCCGCCGCCCCGGCCCTTCCGGTCACGCGCTCTGTCCACGGTCCCGCGCCTCCTGCTCGGCCTGCCGCCTGCGGCAGCTGCGGAGCAGCTCAAGGGTCTCCTCGTAGAGCGGCTCGGTGCCGGAGAGAAACACGGCCACCAGATACTTCTGTGCGCGGTACGACCGGCAGAGCGTATCCAGGTGGCCACGCAGCGCCTTGTCCCCGCGCTCCGCCCGGCTCAGCCAGATCTCCACGCATTTGCAGTCATCTTTTACCTGGATCTCCAAGTGGCATCACCCTCCTGACTTCCAATAGTTTCCTCCGAACGCCGCCTTTTTATGCGGGGAGAGGGAAGCAGGGGGTTGGGTCCCTTGTATCGGACAGTAATGCTCAAAAATTGTCGAAAATGCAATTAAAGTAAGGCAATATCTTGTAAGATTTTAGACAATTTGTTATAATAAACCCGACTCTTGTCACTAGAAAGGACGGAGGGGGAAGGAACATGCTGCAGGCTGACCTGTTGGAGAACATTTCAGAGACAAAATATCTGTCCGCCGAACATTACATCGTCTACCGTACCATCATGCGCATTTTTTATCTGGAGCACCAAAAAATGCGCTACCAGATGGACCGGGACGGGGTGTTGGCCCTTCTGCGGGAGCAGCCCTTGTTCGCGCAGTACGAACCGGAGCAGCTGACCCTGGACCTGCAGCAGCTGGTGAAGTGGAAGAACCTCACCCCCATCCAGGACCCCCGCAAGCCCCGTACCATCGCCGAGTTCAAAAACCGCCAGTTCCAGTACATGATGACCCAGGCTGCCATCGAGGTGGAGCGCATGGTCATCACGCTGGAGAACCTCTCTACCCGCACCGCCGGACTCTCGGCCAGCCCCTTCCGGCGCATCCGGGAAGACCTGTACAAGGCCGAGCGGCTGGAGGAGCTGTCCCTGCGGGAGGGGCAGGCCTGGTGGGAGGATTTACAGGAGGATTTCCAGCGCCTGAGCCAGAACCACCAGGACTATCTGCGGGAATTCTACGGCCCCGGCATGGAGATGCAGATGAAGTCGGTGGACTTTATCGCCTACAAGCAGCACCTGGTCCGCTATCTGGAGGAGTTTATTCAGGACCTCCAGCGCAGCGCCGCCCAGATCGGGGCCCAGCTGGAGCGCTTCACCCCGGAACAGACCGCGCGCATCCTGGCCCTGGTGGAGCACAGCGAGTTGGAGGTCCCCCGGCCCCAGTGGGAGCAGACATCCGGCTGGAAGGAGGAGCTGCACAGCCGGTGCCGGGGAGTGTGGCAGTCCCTGCTGGACTGGTTCACCGGCAGCAGCCCCACCGCCCGGCAGGTGCTGAACGTGACCAACGAGGTGATCCGCCGGGTGGTGCAGAACGCCGCCCTCCTGGTGCAGATGGAGAACATGGGGGTGAGCAACAAGGCGGAGCTGAGGCATCTGCTCACGATGTTTGCCGGCCTTCCCACCCTGGAGGAGGCCCACCGGCTCTCCGCGCTGGTGTTCGGTGTGCAGCAGGTGCGGCACTACACCTGCACCGCCTCCCGGGAGACGGAGCGGGTGGATTTGAGCCCCTACGATGAGCAGCCGGAGGCGTATCTCCTCCAGCCCAGGACCCGCACCTACCGGCCCCGCATGGACCGCACCGGCTTTGCCGACAAGCGCGCGGCAAAGGCGGAGCAGCGAAAGAAGATCCTGGCGGAAGAGCAGGCTCTCCGCCGGGAGGTGCTGAGCCACATCCGCGGCGGCGTGCTGGACCTGGCGGCGCTGGAGACCCCGGTTTCTCCCCAGGTACGCACGGTGTTCCTCTCCTGGGTGGCCCAGGCCAACCTGAGCCCCGACCACCGGGGGCGGACCCAGTATGGGCAGTCCTACCGGCTGAAGCGCCGGGGGGAGCGGATGTGCCGGGTGGTCTGCACCGACGGGACGCTGAGCATGCCGGAGTGTGTGCTGCTCTTTGAGGAGGAAGGACATGGATGAATTCCGCGCGTTGCTGGACCGGTTCTGGATCACCCGGACCGGGGACCGGGAGCTCTATTTCGCCCTGAAACGGGCCTTGCCCGACTACCGCAGGCTGGTCCACGAGCTGTTGGGCTGGAACCTGATCGTCAACGAGGCGGTGGTGAAGCTGGAGAAGGTCCCGCCCCGGGCCATGCCCTGGATGGGGATCTCCTCCTTTCAGGACGGGCTGGACTACTGCCTGCTCTGCGCCGTGCTGCTGTTCCTGGCGGACCTGGACGACGGCGCGCCCTTCCTGCTCTCCACCCTGACCCAGGCGCTGGAGACCTTCCTGGCGGAGGTGCGCCCGGTGGACTGGACCCAGTTCCTCCACCGCAAGGCCCTGGTGCGGGTCCTCCAGTACGCCCAGGACACCGGGCTGGTGGTGGTCTACGACGGCAACAGCGCGGGATTTGGCAGCAACCGGGACCAGGAGGTACTCTATGAGAACACCGGGCTTTCCCGCCATTTCCCGGTCCACTTCGGGCGGGACATCCTGACGTGCCGGACCATTGAGGACGTGGAGGCCTTCGCCTGGGAGGGGGACAACACCGAGAGCCGGCGCCACCGGGTCTATCAGCAGCTCGCCCTGTCCCCCGGCTTTTACGCCACGGAGGAGAACCGGGGTGATTTCGAGTACGTCAAAAATCAGCATCGGGCGGTAAATGCCAGCCTGTGCCAAGCCCTCAACGGGGAGTTGCAGCTCTACAAAAACGGCGCCTTCTTCCTTCTGCACGAGGGGGAGCGCTGCGGGCAGCTCTACCCCGGCACCCGGGCGCTGTCCGATGTGGCGCTGCTGGTGTGCGCCCAGCTCCGGGAGCAGATCCTGCGGGGGACCTATCCCCGCCGGGAGGACGACACGGTGGTGCTGAGCCGGTGGGAATTCCGGGAGGAGGTCAAGGGGTGCCGCAAGCGCTGCGGAAACGGCTGGGGCTCCCAGATTCGGGCCATGTCCCTGGACCGGATCGTTCAGGAGCTGATCGCGTATATGGCGGACTGGATGCTGCTGGAGGAGCTGGAGGAGGATCTCCGGCTCAATCCGGCGGTGGGCAAGCTGGTGGGGCGCTACCCCGCCTCGTATCAGAATGAGTGTGCTGAGGAGGAAGATGATGCGCTGGAAGATGAATAAGCTGGGGTTCCTCAATTTCTGGCTGTACGACCAGGAGGAGTTTCCCCTCCATGACGGGCACATCCTGTTGCGGGGCAACAACGCCGCCGGAAAATCCATCACCACCCAGAGCTTCATCCCCTTCCTGCTGGACGGGGACCGACGGCCGGAGCGGCTGGATCCCTTCGGCTCCCGGGACCGCAAGATGGAATTTTACCTTCTGGGCGACAACGAGCGGGAGGAGTCCACCGGCTATCTGTACCTGGAATTTCGCAAAAGTGGCCTGGAGGAGTACCGCACCATCGGCGTGGGCATGCGGGCCCAGCGGGGGAAGGGAATCGACTTCTGGGGCTTCTG
>DYBS01000141.1:0-2161 GCA_019418525.1 Clostridiales bacterium | reverse complement strand
GGCTTCTGTCTGGCGGACGGGCGGCGGGTCGGTCAGGACGGGTTCCAGCTCTACGAGAAGGTGGAGCAGCAGAACCTGCCTCTGAGCAAGCAGAAGCTGCGCCGCCTCGTCGGGGACCCCGCCTGCTGGGCGGAGAGCCCCACCAAGTACAAGGAGATGGTCAACGCCCAGATCTTCGGCTTCCGGGATATCCGGCAGTACGACCAGCTGGTGCAGCTGCTCATCTCGGTGCGGGCCCCCAAGTTGTCCAAGGATTTCCACCCCACCGCGGTGAAAAAGCTGCTCAACGAGTCCCTCCAGGTGCTCACCGATGAGGATCTGTCCGCCATGGTCAGCACCATGGAGCAGATGGACAACCTGGAGGACACCCTGCACAGCTACCAGACCGCCATTCAGGACGCCCGGATCATCAGCCGGGAGTACACCCGCTACAACCAGTACATCTTGGGCCAGAAGGGCCAGGCCTGCCTGACGGCGTGGAACCGGACCCGGAGCCTGCGCCAGCAGCTCCAGGACGAGGAGGCGCGCAAGTGCGACCTGGAGAAGAGGCTGGAGGAGCAGCGGGAGCGCTGGAAGCAGTCGGGTATTTGTCTGGAAGCGGCCCGGGCCCAGCGGCTCTCTCTGGGAGAGGACGAGCTGTCCGCCAAGCAGGAGCGCCTCCGCCAGGAGCGGGAGGCCTGCGCCGACCTGGAGAAGGAGCTCCGGCGTGGAGAGGAGCAGTTCCAAAAAATACAGGACGGCATTGACCGGCGGGAGACCAAACTGCGGCAGCTGAAACTGGAAGAGGAGGACGCCCGGGGGGCGGTGCGCCTGGCCCTGCGGGAGCTGGACGAGCAGAACGAGCAGCTGGAGCTGGGCGAGGAACACAAGCGCTTTGTGGAGCGCCTGCGGGCGGAGCGTCCGGAGGAGGGGGAGGCCCTTGTGGCCACCCTCCGGCAGCGGGAGCGCCAGATCGGCGCGGTGCTGGACAGCCTGCGGCGGACCGACGCGGCGCGGATCTTCTATGATACGGCCTGTCAGGACCTGGACCGGGCCGAGGACGGCGTGCGGGAGGCCGGGATTGTGCTCCGGGACGCCCAAGCCCAGGAGCGGGAGGAGCGGGACACCCTGCTGGAGGAATTTGTCCGCCGCCGGGAGGGGAACAGAGAGCTGGACATCCCCCAGGAGATCTGGCTGGAGCTCCGCCGGGCCCTGGCCGCCTACCGGGTCCCGGCGGACTGGAGCCCCATCCGCAACCGGCTGGACGAGTGCGCCCGGAAGGTGGAGACCGTCCTGCGGGCGGACCAGCTGCGGGCGGAACAGGCCGGTTCGGCCCTGCAAAAGGAGCGGAGCGAGGTCGAGCGGCAGCTCCGGCAGCTCAAAGACCAGCCCGAGCCCATTCCGCCCCGCCGGGAGCAGATCACAGCTACTCGCGTCCAGCTGGCCATGCAGGGGATACCCTGCGCGCCCCTCTATGAGCTGGTGGACTTCGCCCCCGACCTGCCCCAGGACCGGCGGGACCTGTTGGAGGCCCAGCTGCTGGACGCTGGGCTCCTGGACGCCCTGGTGGTGCCCGGGGAGTACCTGCCGGAGGTACAGACCTTGCTGGCCGAGTACCCTGACCGCTTTTTGGTCCCCGGTCCCCCCGCTGCCGACCCGGTGACCGGCCTCATTCCCGACGCCGCGGGCCGGTTTCCCCTAGAGGCCGCTGTCTGCCTGAGCGGGATTTCCCAGACAGACCTGAATGCCGAGACCGCCCTGCTGCCCGACGGACGGTTCCGCTGCGGCATGCTCCGGGGCCACAGCCGGGCCGAGAGCCCCGCCGGCTTCATCGGCGCCGCCGCCCGGGCAGCCAACCGCCAGCGCCAGCTCCGGGAGCTGGAGAAGCAGCTAGAGCGGCTGGACGAAAAGCTCCGTGCGGCCCGGGCCGAGGAGGCGGAGTGCGCCACCCGGCTGGAGCAGCTGGAGCTGGAGCGGTCCCAGATGCCCACGGCGGAGGAGCTGGACCAGGCGCTGGCCCTGTTGGAGCAGGCCCGGAGCGCCCTGCGCCGGGCAGAGGAGGAGCAGGAGCGCCGGAGAGAAGCGGCCCAGCAGGCCCGGCAGGCCTGGGCGGCGCTGGATGAGGAGAGCCGCAGCCGCAGCACCGGTCTGCCCTACGAGCGCACCACAGCGGCCTACGAGG
>DYBS01000140.1:3056-6116 GCA_019418525.1 Clostridiales bacterium | reverse complement strand
CCCCGGAACAGGGCCCGGAAGCCCATCACCCCGAAGCGCATCAGGCGCTGCAAAACCTCGGCAGCCTTGTCAGCCACCGGGTAGGGCTCCCGGCCCACGATGCCCTCAAAAGCCGCTATGGGCGGCGGCAGCTTCCGCCCCGTGCGGGAAAGGACCTCCAGCACCGCCCGACGCAACTCCTCCGCCGTGTGTTCGTACTCATAGGAGCGGGCCGGCAGGGGCTCCGGCGTTTTCACGAGAAAATCCCGCCCCACCGCATAGCGCCGCTCCAGCAGGGGCAGCACCGCACGCACCCGAGCACGGCTCTCACTGCGCTGGTGCTCCTCCAGAGAGGCGATGAGCTGTTCCATCTCACTCAGAGCCTCCTCGTCCTTGATGGACAGAAGCATCCGGGTCTTGATGAACATGAGCTGGGAGGCCATGGTGACAAATTCGCTGGCCACGTCCAGGTCCAGCTCCCGCCGCCGGGCCATCCACGCCAGGTACTGGTCTAAGATTAGGGAGATCTGGATGTCCTTGATCTCCATCTTGTTTTTGCTCAGCAGATGTAAAATAAGGTCCAGCGGTCCATTAAAATCTTCCAGGTCGGACTCCGACCGGACGCGGACCACCTTCTCCAGGTGATAAATGGGACTGTCCATGCCGTACTCCTATCCCAGAATGGCCTGGGCGATGGCATAGTACGGGAAGCTGGACCACTGGAACAGCAGGTCGAACACCCAGTCCCGGGCGGCCAGCAGCGGCCCGTCCAACACGCCGCTCCACAGCACCACGATAAGGAAGAGCATCCCGTAGCGCTCATACCGCAGCACGGTATAGTATGCCCGGTCCGGCAGGAACGCACCCAAAACCTTGGAGCCGTCCAGCGGCGGGAAGGGGATCAGGTTAAAAATCCCCAGGCCGATGCTCAGGTAGGCCGTCACCAGCAGGAAGTCCATCAGCCACGGGAGCAGGGCGCTGTCCGGCCAGGCATAACCCAGTCCCGCCAGCACAGCCCGCAGCAGCAGCGCCAGGAAGGCCAGTACGAAGTTGGACACCGGCCCGGCCAGTGCGGTGATGGCCATGCCGCTCTTGGGATTTTTGAAGTAGCTTGGGTTCACCGGCACGGGCTTGGCCCAGCCGAACCCGGCCACCAGCATCATCAGTGCGCCGAAGGGGTCCAGGTGCCGCAGAGGGTTGAAGGACAGGCGGTGCATCTGCTTGGCCGTGGGGTCTCCCAAGGCCAGGGCCGCCAGCCCGTGGCAGGTCTCGTGGACCGTCAGACACACCAGCACCGAAAAGGCCTGCATCAGCAGATACAGAAGGCCCTGCCAGTCCATGTGGTGAAAAAATTGGGCAAACGCGTTCAATCAGTCGTCCTCCTCGTGTTTCCCCGGGCGCGCAGCGCGAGAGCTCATACCACGTGATTGCGCAGGACGCCGATGCCCCCGATCTCCACCTCCACAGTGTCGCCGGGGTGCATGGGCCCAATGCCCGCCGGGGTGCCGGTGGTGACCACGTCGCCCGGCTCCAGGGTCATGGCGGCGGTGATGAATTCCAGCAGCTCCGGCACCGCCGTCATAAACTGGCTGGTACGGCCGGACTGCATCACCCGGCCGTTGAGCCGGGTCTCCACGGACAAGTCCGCCGGGTCCACCTCGTCGGTAACCAGGGGACCCACGGGGGCAAAGCCGTCCATGCTCTTGCCCCGGCTCCACTGGCCGTCCCCCTTCTGGATGTCCCGGGCAGTCGCGTCGTTGAGACAGGTATAGCCCAGGATGTAGTCGGCAAAATCCGCAGCTTTCACGTCCTTGGCCCGGCGGCGGATGACGAAGGCCAGTTCCCCTTCATAGTCCAGACGCTGGACGAAGTCCGGGGCGTGGACCTCCCCCTCGGGGTGGTTCACCGTGTTGGGGGCCTTCAGGAAGAGGATGGGCCGTTCGGGCACCCCCTCCCCCATCTCCACAGCGTGGTCATAGTAGTTCTTGCCCACGCAGACAATTTTAGTGGGCTCACAGGGGGCCAGCAAGGTACAGTCGCTCAGAGGCAGGCTCCCCCCGTCGTAGCACACCTCCCCATAGGGGGCACAGGCCAGGGTGCGCACGGTGTCGCCCTGGAGGACGCCCCACACCGGCTCGCCCTCCCGCAGGATACGGACGTATTTCATTTCATTCCCTCCCGATGGGCCTCCACCAGAGCCAGAAGCTCGTCCCGGCCGTTCCCCTTCTCTGCGGAGAACGGGATGAGCGGGGTATCCTCATCCAGGGAGAGTGTCTCCCGGATGCGCTCCAGATTGGGCTCGATCTCACTCTTTTTCAGCTTGTCCAGCTTGTTGGCCACCACGGCAAAGGGTTTGCCGCTTTGCTGGAACCACTCCGCCATGGTGCAGTCGTCCGCCGTGGGCTTGTGCCGGGCGTCCACGATGAGCACCCCCAGAGTCATGAGGGCGGGGTCGGCGAACCAGCTCTCGATCAGGCGGCCCCAGCGGGCTTTCTCCGCCTGGGAGACCTTGGCGTAGCCGTAGCCCGGCAGGTCCACCAGATAGAGCTTCTTATCAATGAGAAAATAGTTGATATGGGTGGTCTTTCCGGGGGAATTGCCCACCCGGGCGAAGTTCTTCCGCCCCAGCAGGCGGTTGATAACCGAGGACTTGCCCACGTTGGACCGCCCGGCAAAGACGATCTGGGGCAGGGCGTCCCGGGGAAAGTCGGCGGCCTTGGCGGCCGAGCGGACAAACTCCGCATTGTTCAGGTTCAGCGGCACTCTCGTCGCCCCTTTCTGGCACCCCCGCCGCCCGGTTCACGGGCGGCGGGGCGCTTCTCTCACTGCTGTAAATTCAGCCCGCCGTTCTGACAGGCCTTCTCCCCAGCCACCGCCTCCGTGGCTGGGTCCGGCCGGGTCAGGTCCAGGCCCAGCGCCTGGGCCAGCACCGTGTCCACATGCTCCACCGGGATGAAGTGGAGGGCCGCACGGACGGTCTGGTCGATCTCTTCCAGATCCTTCTCGTTGTCAGCGGGAATGAGGACGGTACGGATCCCGCCCCGTAGAGCGGCCATGGTCTTTTCCTTCAACCCGCCGATG
>DYBS01000140.1:0-3046 GCA_019418525.1 Clostridiales bacterium | reverse complement strand
CCGCCGATGGGCAGCACCCGCCCCCGCAGGGTCACCTCGCCCGTCATGGCCAGCTCCCGCTTCACCGGGATGCCGGTGAGGGCGGAGACCATGGCGGTGGTGATGGCGATACCGGCGGAGGGGCCGTCCTTGGGGACCGCGCCCTCGGGGAAGTGGACGTGGATGTCCTTCTTCTGATAGAAGTCCGGCTCCAGCCCCAGGCGGTCGGCCCGGCTGCGGATGTAGGTATAGGCCGCGTGGGCGCTCTCCTTCATCACGTCGCCCAGGTTGCCGGTGAGCTCCACCTTGCCGGTGCCGGGCACCACGGCCACCTCCACCTCCAGGATCTCGCCGCCTACACTGGTCCAGGCCAGGCCGTTGACCACGCCCACCTGCTCGGTGAGGGCCACCTTCTCCGGATGGTAGCGGCGCACCCCCAGCAGCTCCTCCAAGGAGTCGCCGGTGACGGAGATGCTCTTCTCCCCCGCCACGATGCGCATGGCGGCCTTCCGGCACACCGCGCCCAGTTCCCGCTCCAGCACACGCACGCCCGACTCTCGAGTGTATCCGGCAATGATCTCCCGGATGGCCCCGTCGGTGAGCTTGAGCTGGCTCTTCTTCAGGCCGTGGCGCTTGAGCTGCTTGGGCAGCAGGTGGCGCTTGGCGATCTGGAGCTTCTCCTCGTCGGTGTAGCTGGTCAGCTCGATGATCTCCATCCGGTCCAGCAGAGGCCGGGGGATGGTGTCCAGGGTGTTGGCGGTGGTAATGAAGAGGACGTCGGACAGGTCGAAGGGCACCTCCAGGAAGTGGTCCCGGAAGGTGCTGTTCTGCTCACCGTCCAGCACCTCCAGCAGGGCGTCGGCCGGGTCGCCCCGGTGGTCAGCCCCCAGCTTGTCGATCTCGTCCAGCAGCAGGATGGGGTTGCAGGACCCGGCCTGCCGGATACCGGCGATGATGCGGCCGGGCATGGCGCCGATGTAGGTCTTGCGGTGGCCGCGGATGTCGGCCTCGTCGTGGACACCGCCCAAAGAGATCCGGGCCAGCTTCCGGTGCAGGGCGTGGGCCATGCTCATGGCGATGGAGGTCTTGCCCACGCCGGGAGGGCCCACCAGGCAGAGAATCTGCCCCTTCAGGTCGGGGGCCAGCTGCTTGACCGCCAGAAACTCCAGCATCCGCTCCTTCACCTTCTGAAGGCCGAAGTGCTCGTGGTCCAGCACCTTTCGGGCCGCCTCCACGTCCACCCGGTCCTTGGTGTACTTGCCCCAGGGGAGCTCCAGACACACGTCCAGGTAGTTGCGGATCACCGTGGCCTCTGCCGATCCGAAGGGCTGCTTCTCCAGGCGGGAGACCTCCTTGAGGAGCTTCTCCTCGGTCTCCTTGGGGAGCTTTGCCTTCTCAATGCGGGAGCGGTACTCGGCCACCTCGCTCTCGGCGCCGGCCTCGCCCTCCCCCAGCTCCTGCTGGAGGACCTTCAGCTGCTCCCGCAGATAGTAGTCCCGCTGGTTTCGGGACAGGCCGTCCCGCACCCGGCTCTGGAGCTCCAGCTCCAGTTCCAGCACTTCCAGCTCCCGCTTGAGCTGCTGATAGAGCCGCTCCAGACGGCGCACGGGGCGCAGCTCCTCCAGGATGGCTTGCTTGTCCCCGGCCCGCATGACGATGTTCTGGGCGATGTAGTCGGCGATATACCCCGGGTCCTCGCTGGAGAGGAGGTTCATCAGAATATCGGGGGTCATCTTGGGGGCCAGCTCCACATAGCGCCCGAAGAGCTCATACGTCTGGCGGATGAGGGCCTCGGTCTTGGCTGAGTTGCGCACGCGCTCCTCCACCGGGATCTCCTCCACCGTGCCGCTGAGGTACGGGGTGAGCTGGGTGAGGCCGGTGAGCCGGCCCCGGGCGGAACCCTCCACCATCACCCGCACATTGTCGCCGGGCAGGCGGAGGATCTGTTTCACACTAGAGATGGTGCCCACCCGGCACAGATCCTTTTCCCGGGGGGCCTCCACCGACAGGTCCTTCTGGGCTACCAGAAACACAGGGCTGCCGCTGGTCATGGCCTCGTCCAGGGCCTGGATCGAGATGTCCCGCCCCACGTCGAAGTGGATCAGCATATTGGGAAACACCGTCAGCCCACGCAGGGCCAGCACCGGCATTTCCACGCCGGCGGCGGTGCGCTCTTGCTCTGTCATAACTTCTTCACTTCCCTTCCGGAAGGTCGTTGAAATTGCTGCGCAGTCCGAAAAAAACGGCATGTAACAGCGTGGGCGGGGCAGCGCCTGCCCCGCCCCGTATTGTACTATTTAGGATACGTTGCCCCGCGCCGGGGTTCCGCCCTGCTCCGACCGCAGCGCCGCGCCGCCCAGACGGGGACGCTCGGTGCGCTTAGGATCGTGCTCCACCTTGGGCGGGACATGGTCCCGCACGCTCTCGGCGGTGATGGTCACCTTGGAGATGGTGGGGTCGGATGGCACATCGTACATGACCTGGGTCATGACCTCCTCCAGCACGGCCCGCAGGCCGCGGGCACCGATCTCCCGCTCGATGGCCTTGTCGGCTGCCGCCTCCAGGGCCGCGGGCTCGAACTCCAGGTCCACCATGTCGTACTCCAGCAGCTTCTGGTATTGCTTCACCAGCGCGTTCTTAGGCTGGGTCAGGATCTGCACCAGCTGCTTCTTGTCCAGCGCCTTCAGCGCGGTGATGATGGGCAGACGGCCCACCAGCTCCGGGATAATGCCAAACTTCAGCAAGTCGTGGGGCTGGATCTCCCGGTAGATGGAGTCATTGTGCTTGGCCTTGCTGTGGATCTCGGCGCCGAAGCCGATGCTCTTCTTGTCCAGGCGCTTCTCGATGATCTTTTCGATTCCGTCGAAGGCGCCGCCGCAAATGAAGAGGATGTTCTTGGTGTTAATCTGGATGAACTCCTGGTGGGGGTGCTTCCGGCCGCCCTGGGGCGGGACGTTGGCCACGGTGCCCTCCAGGATCTTCAGCAGAGCCTGCTGTACACCTTCGCCGGACACGTCCCGGGTGATGGAGGTGTTCTCGCTCTTGCGGGCGATCTTGTCGATCTCAT